>NZ_JBFPFX010000027.1:0-84951 GCF_047978245.1 Pseudomonas sp. LFS044 | reverse complement strand
AGGTGACAACATTCAGATGACTGTTACCCTGATCAAGACCATCGCAATGGAAGACGGTCTGCGCTTCGCTATCCGTGAAGGCGGTCGTACCGTCGGCGCCGGCGTCGTAGCAAAAATTATCGAATAAGTAGTTGATTTACTTGATCAGGCCGGTATAATGGCCGGCCTGATACAGCGTTACAGGTCAGTAGCTCAATTGGCAGAGCGACGGTCTCCAAAACCGTAGGTTGGGGGTTCGATTCCCTCCTGACCTGCCATTCACCTCAGTGTGATTGGCTTTCTTCTTACAGGATCCTCCCCGATGACTCCCAAAACTGAAGCCCAAGAAACGCGTTTTGATCTGTTCAAGTGGCTGGCTGTAGTGGCTTTGGTTGTTGTTGGTGTCGTGGGTAATCAATATTACTCCGCCTCTCCAATCCTGTACCGCGTTCTCGCACTTCTCGCCCTGGCTGCTGTCGCTGGCTTCGTAGCTCTGCAGACTGCGAAGGGTAAGTCGTTCTTTGCGCTGGCGAAGGAAGCTCGTACTGAGATCCGTAAAGTCGTGTGGCCGACCCGCCAGGAAACCACCCAGACCACGCTGATTGTCGTGGCTGTCGTGCTGGTTATGGCACTGCTGTTGTGGGGTCTTGATTCCCTGCTCGGCTGGGCGGTCTCCCTGATCGTTGGCTAAAGGTGTCCCGTGGCTAAGCGTTGGTATGTTGTGCATGCTTACTCGGGTTACGAGAAGCATGTTATGCGCTCCCTGGTAGAGCGCGTCAAGCTGGCAGGCATGGAAGACGGTTTCGGCGAGATCCTGGTCCCGACCGAAGAAGTCGTTGAAATGCGTAACGGCCAGAAGCGCAAAAGTGAGCGCAAATTCTTCCCTGGCTATGTTCTGGTCCAGATGGAGATGAACGAAGGGACTTGGCACTTGGTCAAGGATACCCCTCGTGTGATGGGCTTTATTGGTGGTACCGCCGACAAGCCGGCGCCGATTACCGATAAAGAAGCTGAAGCTATCCTGCGTCGCGTTGCCGACGGTAGCGACAAGCCGAAGCCGAAGACGCTGTTCGAGCCAGGTGAAGTGGTTCGAGTCATTGACGGTCCGTTCGCTGACTTCAATGGTAGTGTCGAAGAGGTTAACTACGAAAAGAGTCGCCTCCAGGTGGCGGTGCTCATTTTCGGTCGCTCTACTCCGGTAGAGCTCGAGTTCAGCCAGGTCGAAAAGGTCTAGGCGGACGAAGCATCCCATACCCCGCAGCCCTGTGTGCTGCGGGGTTTTGTCGTCACTGGGATAAAACGCAAGTCATCCGGGGAGCCTTCAGGCGTTTGTACCCGATATTGGAGTAGCTCATGGCTAAGAAGATTCAGGCTTACATCAAGCTGCAAGTTAAGGCCGGCCAGGCCAACCCAAGCCCACCCGTTGGTCCAGCACTGGGCCAACACGGTGTGAACATCATGGAATTCTGCAAGGCCTTCAACGCCCGTACTCAGGGTCAAGAAGCCGGCCTGCCGACTCCTGTGATCATCACTGTTTACAGTGACCGTAGCTTCACTTTCGAAACCAAGAGCACCCCTGCCTCGGTTCTGCTGAAGAAAGCTGCTGGCCTGACCAGTGGTTCGGCTCGCCCGAACACCGTCAAAGTCGGTACCGTGACCCGTGCTCAGCTGGAAGATATCGCCAAGGCTAAACAGGCTGATCTGACTGCTGCTGACCTGGACGCTGCTGTACGCACCATCGCTGGCTCTGCCCGCAGCATGGGCCTGAACGTGGAGGGTGTGTAATGGCTAAGCTGACCAAGCGCCAAAAGGCTATTGCTTCGAAAATCGAAGCTGGCAAAGTTTACAACTTCGAAGACGCAGCTGCGCTGCTGGCCGAACTGTCCACCGTGAAGTTCAGCGAATCCTTCGACGTTGCCGTCAACCTCGGCGTTGACCCGCGTAAATCCGACCAGGTCGTTCGTAGCGCTACCGTGCTGCCACACGGCACTGGCAAGACCGTACGCGTTGCTGTCTTCACCCAGGGTCCAGCTGCTGAGGCCGCTCTGGCTGCCGGCGCTGACCGTGTAGGTATGGACGATCTGGCTGCCGAAATGAAAGGCGGCGACCTGAACTATGACGTCGTCATCGCATCGCCTGATGCCATGCGCGTTGTAGGCCAGCTGGGTCAGGTTCTGGGTCCTCGCGGCCTGATGCCTAACCCGAAAGTCGGTACCGTTACCCCAGACGTGGCCACGGCTGTCAAGAACGCCAAGGCTGGTCAGGTTCGCTATCGTACCGACAAAAACGGTATCATCCACACCTCCGTAGGCAAAGTCGGCTTCGAAGCTGGCAAGCTGAAAGAAAACGTTGAAGCCCTGATCGCTGATCTGAAGCGTATCAAGCCGGCTTCCTCGAAAGGTATCTATGTCAAGCGCGTTACCCTGAGCACCACCATGGGCCCAGGTCTGGTCATCGATCAGAGCTCGCTGAGCGCGTAAGACCGCGGCGGCGCGACTTGTCGCGCCCTTCGCAAAAATTGGGGTCCCTGCCTGGCGGGGGCTATCCAAGACCGTAGGCGGCGCAAGCCTTAAACCACAAGCCTACGCAGATGGTGCTCCCGATTCGTTACCGAATCAGACACCAAAACGACATCCGGCCTCGGCCAGATGAAACGGTAAAAACCAGGAGTAAACCCGTGGCAATTAAACTCGAAGACAAGAAGGCCATCGTCGCTGAAGTCAACGAGGCTGCCAAAGTCGCTCTGTCCGCTGTCGTGGCTGATGCCCGTGGTGTGACTGTAGGCGCAATGACCGGACTCCGTAAAGAGGCTCGTGAAGCTGGCGTTTACGTACGTGTCGTACGTAACACCCTGCTCAAGCGCGCCGTTGCTGACACTGAATTCAGTGTCCTCAACGACGTGTTCACTGGCCCGACCCTGATCGCTTTCTCCAACGAACACCCGGGCGCTGCTGCTCGTCTGTTCAAAGAGTTCGCCAAGGGTCAGGACAAGTTCGAGATCAAGGCAGCTGCGTTTGACGGCAATTTCATTGCCGCCAACCAGATCGATGTACTGGCTACCTTGCCGACCCGTGACGAAGCTATCGCACGTCTGATGAGCGTTATTCAAGGCGCTACCAGCAAGCTGGCTCGTACTCTGGCGGCCGTTCGCGACCAGAAAGAAGCTGCTGCTGCCTAAGGCCGCGTAACCTCTTTCAAAATCATATGTTTAATTTGATGGCTGCGTAGGCTGTCACCCCAATACAGGATTTAAGTCATGTCCCTGACTAACGAGCAAATCATCGAAGCAATCGGCCAGAAAACCGTTCTGGAAGTTGTTGAGCTGATCAAAGCAATGGAAGAAACCTTCGGCGTTACCGCTGCTGTTGCCGCTGCTGGCCCAGCTGCTGCTGCTGCCGTTGTTGAAGAGCAGACCGAGTTCAACGTTGTTCTGGTTGAAGCTGGCGAGAAGAAAGTGAACGTGATTAAAGCCGTTCGCGAACTGACCGGTCTGGGCCTGAAAGAAGCCAAAGAGAAAGTCGACGGCGCTCCTCAGGTTGTAGCTGAAGGCGTTTCGAAAGAAGCCGCTGAAGACGCTAAGAAGAAGCTGGAAGAAGCAGGCGCTAAAGTCGAGCTGAAGTAATCTCGACCTTGCGACGCCAGCCGGCGCGTTGAGCGAAGGCTGATGGCTGGTGGCTTATGCCACCGGCCTTTTTCCGTTATTGGTGGCCGATCAGGTCGGCCCCGATAACAAGCTGCAAGACACCCATGTGGGTGCGCAAACCAAGGGGTTTGCACGATTTTCTGGCTGCTCCCGCCGGGAGAAGCCAAACAAGCAGGTGACCAAGCTGGGGAACGCTGATGGCTTACTCATACACTGAGAAAAAACGTATCCGCAAGGACTTTAGCAAGTTGCCGGACGTCATGGATGTGCCTTACCTCCTGGCCATCCAGCTGGATTCGTATCGCGAATTCCTGCAAGCGGGAGCATCCAAGGATCAGTTCCGCGACGTCGGCCTGCACGCGGCCTTCAAATCGGTATTCCCGATCATCAGCTACTCCGGCAATGCTGCCCTGGAGTACGTAGGCTATCGCCTGGGCGAACCCGCCTTCGATGTGAAGGAATGTGTCCTGCGTGGCGTGACCTTCGCGGTCCCACTGCGGGTCAAGGTGCGCCTGATCATCTTCGACAAGGAATCGTCGAACAAAGCGATCAAGGACATCAAAGAGCAAGAAGTCTACATGGGTGAAATCCCCCTGATGACTGAGAACGGTACCTTCGTTATCAACGGTACCGAGCGTGTGATCGTTTCCCAGCTGCACCGTTCGCCTGGTGTGTTCTTCGACCACGACCGTGGCAAGACGCACAGCTCCGGCAAGCTGCTGTACTCCGCTCGCATCATCCCTTACCGCGGCTCCTGGCTGGACTTCGAGTTCGACCCGAAGGACTGCGTGTTCGTCCGTATCGACCGTCGCCGCAAACTGCCGGCCTCGGTCCTGCTGCGCGCCCTGGGTTACAGCACCGAAGAGGTTCTGAACACCTTCTACACCACCAACGTGTTCCACATTTCCGGCGAGAAACTCAGCCTGGAACTGGTACCTCAGCGTCTGCGTGGTGAAGTGGCGGTCATGGATATCCATGACGAAACCGGCAAAGTCATCGTCGAGCAAGGCCGCCGTATTACCGCGCGCCACGTCAACCAGCTCGAGAAGGCCGGTGTCAACCAGCTGGACGTTCCAATGGAATACGTCCTGGGTCGCACCACCGCCAAGGCCATCGTGCATCCGGCTACCGGCGAGATCCTGGCCGAGTGCAACACCGAGCTGACCACCGAGCTGCTGATCAAGATCGCCAAGGCTCAGGTTGTCCGCATCGAGACCCTGTACACCAACGACATCGACTGCGGTCCGTTCATCTCGGATACCCTGAAGATCGACACCACCAGCAACCAACTGGAAGCGCTGGTCGAGATCTACCGCATGATGCGTCCAGGCGAGCCGCCAACCAAGGACGCTGCCGAGACCCTGTTCAACAACCTGTTCTTCAGCGCCGAGCGTTACGACCTGTCGGCCGTGGGCCGCATGAAGTTCAACCGTCGTATCGGTCGCACCGAGATCGAAGGTTCGGGCGTGCTGAGCAAGGAAGACATCGTCGAGGTTCTCAAGACCCTGGTCGATATCCGTAACGGCAAAGGCATCGTCGACGACATCGACCACCTCGGTAACCGTCGCGTACGTTGCGTCGGCGAGATGGCCGAGAACCAGTTCCGTGTTGGCCTGGTGCGTGTTGAGCGCGCGGTCAAGGAACGTCTGTCGATGGCTGAAAGCGAAGGCCTGATGCCGCAGGACCTGATCAACGCCAAGCCGGTTGCGGCGGCGGTGAAAGAGTTCTTCGGTTCCAGCCAGCTCTCGCAGTTCATGGACCAGAACAACCCGCTCTCCGAGATCACCCACAAGCGCCGTGTTTCCGCACTTGGCCCGGGCGGTCTGACCCGTGAGCGCGCAGGCTTCGAAGTCCGTGACGTACACCCGACCCACTATGGCCGCGTGTGCCCGATCGAGACCCCTGAAGGTCCGAACATCGGTCTGATCAACTCCCTGGCAGCCTATGCCCGCACCAACCAGTACGGCTTCCTGGAAAGCCCGTACCGCGTGGTGAAGGAAGGCGTGGTCAGCGACGACATCGTGTTCCTGTCGGCGATCGAAGAAGCTGATCACGTCATCGCTCAGGCTTCGGCCGCGATGAACGAGAAGAAGCAACTGATCGACGAGCTGGTAGCTGTTCGTCACCTGAACGAATTCACCGTCAAGGCGCCGGAAGACGTCACCCTGATGGACGTTTCGCCGAAGCAGGTTGTTTCCGTTGCCGCCTCGCTGATTCCGTTCCTCGAGCACGACGACGCCAACCGTGCACTCATGGGTTCGAACATGCAGCGTCAGGCTGTACCCACCCTGCGCGCTGACAAGCCGCTGGTCGGTACCGGCATGGAGCGCAACGTTGCCCGTGACTCCGGTGTCTGCGTGGTTGCTCGCCGCGGTGGTGTGATCGACTCGGTCGACGCCAGCCGTATCGTCGTTCGCGTTGCTGACGACGAAGTCGAGACCGGTGAAGCAGGTGTAGATATCTACAACCTGACCAAGTACACCCGCTCCAACCAGAACACCTGCATCAACCAGCGTCCGCTGGTCAGCAAAGGTGATGTGGTCAAGCGTCACGACATCATGGCCGACGGCCCGTCCACCGACATGGGTGAACTGGCACTGGGCCAGAACATGCGCATCGCGTTCATGGCGTGGAACGGCTTCAACTTCGAAGACTCCATCTGCCTGTCCGAGCGTGTGGTTCAGGAAGATCGCTTCACCACCATCCACATTCAGGAACTGACCTGTGTGGCGCGTGACACGAAGCTTGGCCCAGAGGAAATCACTGCGGACATCCCGAACGTGGGTGAAGCCGCTCTGAACAAGCTGGACGAAGCCGGTATCGTGTACGTAGGTGCTGAAGTAGGCGCAGGCGACATCCTGGTTGGCAAGGTCACTCCGAAAGGCGAGACCCAGCTGACCCCGGAAGAAAAACTGCTGCGTGCGATCTTCGGTGAGAAGGCCAGCGACGTTAAGGACACCTCCCTGCGCGTGCCAACCGGCACCAAGGGTACCGTCATCGACGTACAGGTCTTCACCCGTGATGGCGTCGAGCGCGACAGCCGTGCCCTGGCCATCGAGAAGATGCAGCTGGACGAGATCCGCAAGGACCTCAACGAAGAGTTCCGCATCGTCGAAGGTGCAACCTTCGAACGTCTGCGTTCTGCCCTGAACGGCCAGGTGGTCGACGGTGGCGCGGGCCTGAAGAAAGGCACCGTGATCTCCGACGAAGTACTGGACGGTCTGGAGCACGGCCAGTGGTTCAAACTGCGCATGGCTGAAGATGCACTGAACGAGCAGCTGGAAAAAGCTCAGCAGTACATCGTCGATCGCCGTCGCCTGCTGGACGACAAGTTCGAAGACAAGAAGCGCAAGCTGCAGCAGGGCGATGACCTGGCACCGGGCGTACTGAAGATCGTCAAGGTCTACCTGGCAATCCGCCGTCGCATCCAGCCGGGTGACAAGATGGCCGGTCGTCACGGTAACAAGGGTGTCGTCTCGGTGATCATGCCGGTCGAAGACATGCCGCACGACGCCAACGGTACTCCGGTCGACGTCGTACTGAACCCGCTGGGCGTACCTTCGCGTATGAACGTCGGTCAGATCCTGGAAACCCACCTGGGCCTCGCGGCCAAGGGCCTGGGCGAGAAGATCGACCGCATGATCGAAGAGCAGCGTAAAGCCGCTGAACTGCGCGGTTTCCTGACCGAGATCTACAACGAGATCGGCGGTCGTCAGGAAAGCCTGGACGAGTTCACCGATGCAGAGATCCTCGCTCTGGCGCACAACCTGAAGAAGGGCGTGCCAATGGCTACCCCGGTATTCGACGGTGCCAAGGAAAGCGAGATCAAGGCCATGCTGAAGCTGGCTGACCTGCCGGAAAGCGGCCAGATGGTGCTGTTCGACGGCCGTACCGGCAACAAGTTCGAGCGCCCTGTGACCGTTGGTTACATGTACATGCTCAAGCTGAACCACTTGGTGGACGACAAGATGCACGCGCGTTCCACTGGTTCCTACAGCCTGGTTACCCAGCAGCCGCTGGGTGGTAAGGCGCAGTTCGGTGGTCAGCGTTTCGGGGAGATGGAAGTGTGGGCGCTGGAAGCATACGGCGCGGCATACACCCTGCAAGAAATGCTCACAGTGAAGTCGGACGACGTGAACGGCCGTACCAAGATGTACAAGAACATCGTGGATGGCGATCACCGTATGGAGCCGGGCATGCCCGAGTCCTTCAACGTGTTGATCAAAGAGATCCGTTCGCTCGGTATCGATATCGATCTGGAAACCGAATAACACGTGACGCGAAGGGGGGCGGGGCTGGTATAGCCCGCTTCCTGCTCCGCCAGGAGGAAAGGCCTTGAAAGACCTACTGAATTTGCTGAAAAACCAGGGTCAAGTCGAAGAGTTCGACGCCATCCGCATCGGTCTGGCGTCGCCTGAAATGATCCGTTCGTGGTCGTTCGGTGAAGTTAAGAAGCCGGAAACCATCAACTACCGTACGTTCAAGCCTGAGCGTGACGGCCTGTTCTGCGCCAAGATCTTTGGCCCAGTCAAGGACTACGAGTGCCTGTGCGGCAAGTACAAGCGCCTCAAGCACCGCGGCGTGATCTGCGAGAAGTGCGGCGTTGAAGTTGCCCTGGCCAAGGTTCGTCGTGAGCGCATGGCGCACATCGAACTGGCCTCGCCGGTTGCCCACATCTGGTTCCTGAAGTCGCTGCCGTCCCGTATCGGCCTGCTGATGGACATGACCCTGCGTGATATCGAGCGCGTGCTCTACTTCGAGAGCTACGTCGTTATCGACCCGGGCATGACCACCCTCGAGAAGGGTCAGCTGCTGAACGACGAGCAGTATTTCGAAGCGCTGGAAGAGTTCGGTGACGACTTCGACGCCCGCATGGGTGCCGAGGCTGTTCGCGAGCTGCTGCACGCTATCGACCTGGAGCACGAGATCGGCCGCCTGCGCGAAGAAATTCCGCAGACCAACTCGGAAACCAAGATCAAGAAGCTGTCCAAGCGCCTGAAGCTGATGGAAGCTTTCCAGGGCTCGGGCAACCTGCCTGAGTGGATGGTCCTGACCGTCCTGCCAGTACTGCCGCCGGACCTGCGTCCGCTGGTACCGCTGGATGGCGGCCGCTTCGCGACCTCCGACCTGAACGACCTGTATCGTCGGGTGATCAACCGTAACAACCGTCTGAAGCGCCTGCTCGATCTGTCCGCGCCTGACATCATCGTGCGCAACGAAAAGCGCATGTTGCAGGAAGCGGTCGACGCCCTGCTGGACAACGGCCGTCGCGGTCGCGCCATCACTGGCTCGAACAAGCGTCCGCTGAAGTCCCTGGCCGACATGATCAAAGGTAAGCAAGGTCGCTTCCGTCAGAACTTGCTCGGTAAGCGTGTTGACTACTCCGGTCGTTCGGTAATTACCGTAGGCCCGACCCTGCGTCTGCACCAGTGCGGTCTGCCGAAGAAGATGGCCCTCGAGCTGTTCAAGCCGTTCATTTTCGGCAAGCTGGAAATGCGTGGTCTGGCGACCACCATCAAAGCTGCCAAGAAGATGGTCGAGCGCGAGCTGCCAGAGGTTTGGGACGTTCTCGCCGAAGTGATTCGCGAACACCCCGTACTGCTCAACCGTGCACCAACCCTTCACCGTCTGGGTATCCAGGCGTTCGAGCCTGTGCTCATCGAAGGTAAGGCCATTCAGCTGCACCCGCTGGTCTGTGCCGCGTACAACGCCGACTTCGACGGTGACCAGATGGCCGTTCACGTGCCGCTGACCCTGGAAGCTCAGCTGGAAGCGCGCGCGCTGATGATGTCGACCAACAACATTCTGTCGCCAGCCAACGGTGAGCCAATCATCGTTCCGTCGCAGGACGTTGTACTGGGTCTGTACTACATGACCCGTGAAGCCATCAACGCCAAGGGCGAAGGTCGCGTATTCGCCGACCTGCAGGAAGTCGATCGCGTATTCCGCGCCGGCGAAGCTGCGCTGCACGCGAAAATCAAGGTCCGTATCAACGAGACCGTGAACGACCGTGATGGCACCAGCACCAAGAACACCCGTATCGTCGACACCACTGTCGGCCGTGCGCTGCTGTTCCAGGTTGTACCGGCAGGCCTGCCGTACGATGTCGTCAACCAGCCGATGAAGAAAAAGGCGATCTCCAAGCTGATCAACCAGTGCTACCGCGTGGTTGGTCTGAAAGAGACCGTTATCTTCGCCGACCAGCTGATGTACACCGGTTTCGCTTACTCCACCATCTCTGGCGTGTCCATTGGTGTGAACGACTTTGTCATCCCGGATGAGAAAGCGCGCATCATCAACAGCGCTACCGATGAAGTGAAGGAAATCGAGAGCCAGTACGCCTCCGGCCTGGTAACCCAGGGCGAGAAGTACAACAAGGTCATCGACTTGTGGTCGAAGGCGAACGACGAAGTGTCCAAGGCGATGATGGCCAACCTCTCGAAAGAGAAGGTTATCGACCGCGAAGGCAAAGAAGTCGAGCAAGAGTCCTTCAACTCGATGTACATGATGGCTGACTCCGGTGCGCGGGGTTCCGCAGCCCAGATCCGTCAGCTGGCAGGTATGCGTGGCCTGATGGCCAAGCCGGACGGCTCGATCATCGAGACGCCGATTACCGCGAACTTCCGTGAAGGTCTGAGCGTACTGCAGTACTTCATCTCGACTCACGGTGCTCGTAAGGGTCTGGCGGATACCGCCTTGAAGACCGCTAACTCCGGTTACCTGACTCGTCGTCTGGTGGACGTCGCGCAAGACCTGGTTGTGACCGAGATCGACTGCGGCACCGACCAGGGTCTGCTGATGACGCCGCACATTGAAGGCGGTGACGTTGTAGAGCCGCTGGGTGAGCGTGTACTGGGCCGTGTCATCGCCCGTGACGTGTTCAAGCCAGGCACCGAGGACGTCATCGTTCCGGCCGGTACTCTGGTAGACGAGCAGTGGGTTGAGTTCATCGAGCTGAACAGCATCGACGAAGTGATCGTGCGTTCGCCGATCAACTGCGAAACCCGCTTCGGTATCTGCGCCAAGTGCTACGGTCGTGACCTGGCACGTGGTCACCAGGTGAACATCGGTGAAGCTGTCGGCGTAATCGCTGCACAGTCGATCGGTGAGCCGGGTACCCAGCTGACCATGCGTACGTTCCACATCGGTGGTGCTGCAAGCCGTACTTCGGCTGCCGACAGCGTCCAGGTGAAGAACGGCGGTATGGTCCGTCTGCACAACCTGAAGCAGGTCGAGCGTGCTGATGGCAACCTGGTTGCTGTATCGCGTTCCGGCGAGCTGGCCATTGCCGACGAGTTCGGTCGTGAGCGTGAGCGCTACAAGCTGCCTTACGGTGCCGTGATTTCGGTCAAGGAAGGTGACAAGGTCGAAGCTGGCGCCATCGTCGCCAAGTGGGACCCGCACACCCACCCGATCGTGACCGAGCTGAAAGGTACCGTGACCTTCGTGGGCATGGAAGAAAACATCACGATCAAGCGCCAGACCGACGAACTGACCGGCCTGACCAACATCGAAGTTCTGGACGTCAAGGATCGCCCTGCCGCTGGCAAGGAAATCCGTCCGGCAATCAAGATGGTCGACGCCAATGGCAAGGACCTTTACCTGCCAGGTACCGACGTACCGGCTCAGTACTTCCTGCCGGCAAACGCCCTGGTGGGTGTTGCTGACGGTGCACAGATCGGTGTTGGTGACGTTATCGCGCGTATCCCGCAAGAAACGTCCAAGACCCGTGACATCACCGGTGGTCTGCCACGCGTTGCCGACCTGTTCGAAGCGCGCCGTCCGAAAGAAGCCTCGATTCTGGCTGAAGTCAGCGGCACCATCGCATTCGGTAAGGAAACCAAGGGCAAGCGTCGCCTGGTCATTACTCCGACCGACGGCAGCGATCCGTACGAAGAGCTGATTCCGAAGTGGCGTCACCTGAACGTCTTCGAAGGCGAACAGGTAAACCGCGGCGAAGTTATCTCCGACGGCCCGAGCGATCCGCATGACATCCTGCGTTTGCTGGGTGTGAGTGCGCTGGCGAAGTACATCGTCAACGAGATCCAGGACGTTTACCGTCTGCAAGGCGTTAAGATCAACGACAAGCACATCGAGACCATCCTGCGTCAGATGCTGCGCAAGGTCGAGATCTCCGAGTCGGGCGATTCCAGCTTCATCAAGGGCGACCAGATGGAACTGACTCACGTACTGGTCGAGAACGAGCGTCTCGCCGGCGAAGACAAGTTCATCTCGAAGTTCACCCGTGTGCTGCTGGGTATCACCAAGGCCTCGCTGTCGACCGAGTCGTTCATCTCCGCGGCTTCCTTCCAGGAAACCACCCGCGTACTGACCGAAGCGGCCGTAACCGGCAAGCGCGATTACCTGCGCGGCCTGAAAGAAAACGTCGTCGTGGGTCGTCTGATCCCGGCGGGTACCGGTCTGGCCTACCACAGCGAGCGCAAGCGTCGCCGTGATGCCGACAAACCGCTGCGTGTAAGCGCCAGTGAGGTGGAAGCCGCACTGACCGAAGCGCTGAATTCCAGCGGTAACTAAGTACAGGGCAGGGCCCCGGCAAGCCCCGAACGGCTATCGATGACATGAATTGTTGCCGATGACCGGGCGGGGAGGGCCGGGGCCTCGTCTTGACTGGGTGCAAGATCCTCCGTAGACTTTTGTACCCTTAAATTTGGTGAGGCTCCGTCTCGCCAATTTTTGGCTTTCTTGCAAGACAATAGAGTCGCAAGACAATCAGTGGAGCTAGTAGATGGCAACTATCAACCAGCTGGTACGTCAGCCGCGTAAGCGTTCGGTCGAGAAGTCCGACGTTCCTGCGCTGCAGAACTGCCCGCAACGTCGTGGCGTGTGCACCCGCGTGTACACCACCACGCCGAAAAAACCTAACTCGGCACTGCGTAAAGTATGCCGTGTGCGTCTGACCAACGGTTTCGAGGTTTCCTCGTACATCGGCGGTGAAGGCCACAACCTGCAAGAGCACAGCGTCGTCCTGATCCGTGGCGGCCGTGTAAAAGACTTGCCAGGTGTTCGTTACCACACCGTTCGCGGCTCTCTGGATACTTCGGGCGTCAAAGGCCGTAACCAGGGTCGTTCGAAGTACGGTACCAAGCGTCCGAAGTAATCGGCCGTTTGCACACATCCATTTTTTTGAGTCGATAAGAGTAAGGTCGGGCAGGGGTCGAAGACCCACGTCCCGGGCTAACCTGAAGACCGTTTGAGGGCTTATCATGCCAAGACGTCGTGTAGCAGCAAAACGTGAGATTCTGGACGATCCTAAATACGGATCCCAAATCCTCGCCAAGTTCATGAACCACGTGATGGAAAGCGGCAAGAAGGCTGTAGCCGAGCGCATCGTTTACGGTGCCCTGGATACCGTCAAAGCACGCAAGAACAGCGACCCCCTGGAAATCTTCGAGAAAGCTCTCGACGCCATCGCTCCGCTGGTCGAAGTAAAGTCCCGCCGTGTCGGCGGTGCCACTTACCAGGTCCCGGTTGAAGTTCGTCCATCCCGTCGTAATGCTCTGGCAATGCGCTGGCTCGTAGACTACGCCCGCAAGCGCGGCGAGAAGTCGATGGCTCTGCGCCTGGCTGGCGAACTGCTGGATGCTGCCGAAGGCAAGGGTGCTGCAGTCAAGAAGCGTGAAGACGTTCACCGTATGGCCGAAGCCAACAAAGCGTTCTCGCACTACCGCTTCTAATTCAAGCATCAATCATTTTGCGAGGGCTTTATGGCTCGTACTACAGCTATTAACCGCTACCGTAACATTGGTATCTGTGCCCACGTTGACGCGGGCAAGACCACCACTACCGAGCGGATCCTGTTCTACACAGGTCTGAGCCACAAGATGGGCGAGGTGCATGACGGCGCCGCGACCACCGACTGGATGGTGCAGGAGCAGGAGCGGGGTATCACCATTACCTCCGCTGCCGTTACCACCTTCTGGAAAGGTTCTGTTGGTCAGTATGACAACTACCGTGTAAACGTCATCGATACCCCCGGCCACGTTGACTTCACCATTGAAGTAGAGCGTTCGCTGCGTGTACTCGACGGCGCGGTCGTTGTGTTCTGCGGTACCTCCGGCGTTGAGCCTCAGTCCGAAACCGTATGGCGTCAAGCCAACAAGTACGGCGTTCCACGTGTTGTCTACGTGAACAAGATGGACCGTGCCGGTGCAAACTTCCTGCGCGTCATTGGTCAGATCAAGAACCGTCTGGGTCACACCCCGGTTCCGGTTCAGCTGGCCATCGGTTCGGAAGATAACTTCCAGGGTCAGGTTGACCTGATCAAGATGAAGGCTATCTACTGGAACGACGACGACAAAGGCACCACTTATCGCGAGGAAGAAATTCCTGCCGATATGCTGGAGCTGGCTCAAGAGTGGCGCTCCAACATGGTTGAAGCGGCTGCCGAGTCCAGCGAAGAGCTGATGAACAAGTACCTGGAAGGCGAAGAGCTGACCGTCGAAGAGATCAAAGCCGGTCTGCGTGCTCGCACCCTGGCCAGCGAAATCGTACCGGCCGTCTGCGGTTCGTCGTTCAAGAACAAGGGCGTTCCCCTGGTTCTCGACGCCGTCATCGACTACCTGCCTGCTCCGACCGAGATTCCTGCCATCCAGGGTATCAACCCGGATGACAAGGAGCTGGACAAAGAAGATCCGGCTGTTCGTAAAGACGAGCGTCACGCAGACGACAACGAGCCGTTCTCGGCTCTGGCCTTCAAGATCGCGACCGACCCGTTCGTAGGTACTCTGACCTTCGTTCGCGTCTACTCGGGTGTTCTGAAGTCCGGTGACTCCGTGATCAACTCGGTCAAGGGCAAGAAAGAGCGCGTTGGTCGTATGGTGCAGATGCACGCCAACCAGCGTGAAGAGATCAAGGAAGTGCTCGCTGGCGACATCGCGGCGCTGATCGGCATGAAAGATGTGACCACCGGTGAAACCCTGTGCGACATCGACAAGCCAATCATTCTTGAGCGTATGGACTTCCCTGAGCCGGTAATTTCGCTCTCCGTCGAGCCGAAAACCAAGGCTGACCAGGAGAAGATGGGTATCGCTCTGGGCAAGCTGGCCCAGGAAGACCCGTCGTTCCGCGTCAAGACCGACGAAGAGACTGGCCAGACCATCATCTCGGGCATGGGTGAGCTGCACCTGGACATCCTCGTTGACCGCATGAAGCGCGAGTTCAACGTCGAAGCCAACATCGGTAAGCCTCAGGTTTCGTACCGCGAGAAGATCACCAAGTCCAACGTCGAGATCGAAGGCAAGTTCGTTCGTCAGTCGGGTGGTCGTGGTCAGTTCGGTCACTGCTGGATCCGCTTCTCGGAGCCAGATCAGGACGAGAAAGGCAACATCACCGAAGGTCTGGTGTTCTCCAACGAAGTCGTTGGTGGCGTGATTCCTAAGGAATTCATCGCACCGATCCAGAAGGGTATCGAAGAGCAGATGAAGAACGGCGTTGTTGCCGGCTATCCTCTGATCGGCCTCAAGGCCGCGGTATTCGACGGTTCGTACCACGACGTCGACTCCAACGAAATGGCGTTCAAAATCGCTGCTTCGATGGCAACCAAGCAACTGGCCCAGAAGGGCGGTGGCGTGGTCCTCGAGCCGATCATGAAGGTCGAAGTTGTAACCCCGGAAGACTACCTGGGTGACGTGATGGGTGACCTGAACCGTCGTCGTGGTCTGGTCCAGGGTATGGATGAGTCGGTCTCCGGCCGCGTCGTCCGTGCTGAAGTACCGCTCGGAGAGATGTTCGGTTATGCGACCGACGTTCGTTCCATGTCTCAGGGTCGCGCAAGCTACTCCATGGAATTCTCCAAATACGCCGAAGCTCCGTCGAACATCGTCGAAGCACTCGTTAAAAAACAAGGCTAATCCCCTTTAGGCAAGAGGTTCACTGTCGTGGCTAAAGAAAAATTTGATCGTTCCCTTCCCCACGTTAACGTCGGCACTATCGGCCACGTTGACCACGGTAAGACCACTCTGACCGCAGCTCTGACTCGCGTTTGCTCCGAAGTTTTCGGTTCGGCAATCGTTGAGTTCGACAAGATCGACTCGGCTCCGGAAGAAAAAGCGCGCGGTATCACCATCAACACCGCTCACGTTGAGTACAACTCGACCATTCGTCACTACGCTCACGTTGACTGCCCAGGTCACGCTGACTACGTGAAGAACATGATCACCGGTGCTGCCCAGATGGACGGCGCGATCCTGGTTTGCTCGGCCGCCGATGGTCCGATGCCACAAACCCGTGAGCACATCCTGCTGTCCCGTCAGGTAGGCGTTCCGTACATCGTGGTCTTCCTGAACAAGGCTGACCTGGTAGACGACGCTGAGCTGCTGGAACTGGTCGAGATGGAAGTTCGCGACCTGCTGTCCACCTACGACTTCCCAGGCGACGACACTCCGATCATCATCGGTTCCGCTCGTATGGCCCTGGAAGGCAAAGACGACAACGAAATGGGCACTACCGCTGTCAAGAAGCTGGTAGAGACTCTGGACAGCTACATTCCTGAGCCAGTTCGTGCCATCGACCAGCCGTTCCTGATGCCGATCGAAGACGTGTTCTCGATTTCGGGTCGTGGTACCGTTGTTACCGGCCGTATCGAGCGTGGTATCGTCCGCGTTCAAGACGCCCTGGAAATCGTTGGTCTGCGTGACACCACCACCACCACCTGCACCGGTGTTGAGATGTTCCGCAAGCTGCTGGACGAAGGCCGTGCTGGCGAGAACTGCGGCGTTCTGCTGCGTGGTACCAAGCGTGACGACGTTGAGCGTGGCCAGGTTCTGGTCAAGCCAGGTTCGGTCAAGCCGCACACCAAGTTCACCGCAGAAGTCTACGTTCTGTCGAAGGAAGAAGGCGGCCGTCACACTCCGTTCTTCAAAGGCTACCGTCCTCAGTTCTACTTCCGTACCACTGACGTGACCGGTAACTGCGAACTGCCGGAAGGCGTTGAAATGGTAATGCCAGGTGACAACATTCAGATGACTGTTACCCTGATCAAGACCATCGCAATGGAAGACGGTCTGCGCTTCGCTATCCGTGAAGGCGGTCGTACCGTCGGCGCCGGCGTCGTAGCCAAAATCATCGAGTAATCACTCGACCGATTGAAAAAACCCCCGCTCAGCGGGGGTTTTTTTTATTGGGTTGACACTAAATTGGGGCGTCTATAGAATCACGCCTCCTTTTAGCGGGCGTAGTGCGTCCGTTGGGAACAGCCTGGAGTCTGAAATCCAATGCAAAATCAGCAAATCCGTATCAGGTTGAAGGCTTTCGACCATCGCCTGATCGACCAATCCACCCAGGAAATCGTGGAAACCGCGAAACGTACTGGTGCACAAGTGCGTGGTCCAATTCCACTGCCTACCCGCAAAGAGCGTTTCACCGTTCTGGTTTCCCCGCACGTCAACAAAGACGCGCGTGACCAGTACGAGATCCGCACTCATAAGCGTGTTCTGGACATCGTCCAGCCAACGGATAAAACCGTTGACGCGCTGATGAAGCTTGATCTGGCGGCAGGTGTGGAAGTGCAGATCAGCCTCGGCTAAGACTTCGGTCTTAACCGTGTAACGCTCTGAAATGGGCGGCCATAGCGGGTGAAAGCCCCGTACACTCATGAGGTTACAACATGACTATTGGTGTAGTCGGTCGCAAGTGCGGTATGACCCGCATTTTCACCGAAGAAGGTGTCTCCATTCCGGTCACGGTCATTGAGATCGAGCCGAATCGTGTCACCCAGTTCAAAACCGAAGAAACCGATGGCTACCGTGCAGTGCAAGTCACTGTCGGCGAGCGTCGTGCTTCGCGTGTGACTGCCGCTCAGGCAGGTCACTTCGCCAAGGCCAACGTTGCCGCTGGTCGCGGTGTCTGGGAGTTCCGTCTTGAAGAAGGCGAGTTCCAGGCTGGCGACTCGATCAAAGCTGAACTCTTCACTGCAGGCCAGCTGGTAGACGTTACTGGTCAGTCCAAAGGTAAAGGCTTCGCCGGTACCATCAAGCGCTGGAACTTCCGTGGCCAGGACAACACCCACGGTAACTCCGTGTCGCACCGTGTCCCAGGCTCCATCGGCCAGTGCCAGACTCCTGGTCGTGTGTTCAAGGGCAAGAAAATGTCCGGTCACATGGGCGCCGAGCGCGTGACTGTTCAGTCCCTGGAAGTAGTTCGCGTAGACGCTGAGCGCAACCTGCTGCTCGTCAAGGGTGCCGTTCCTGGCGCTACTGGCGGCGACGTGGTTGTACGTCCGGCTGTCAAGGCTCGCGGTTAAGGGGAAACTGACATGCAACTTAATGTAAATGACGCTCAGGCGATCGAAGTTTCCGAACTGACTTTCGGTGGCGAATTCAACGAGACGCTGGTACACCAAGCAGTCGTGGCCTACATGGCCGGCGGCCGTCAGGGCACCAAGCAGCAAAAGACCCGTTCCGACGTGGCTGGTGGCGGTAAGCGCCCATGGCGTCAGAAGGGTACTGGCCGTGCTCGTGCTGGTACCACTCGTGGTCCGATCTGGCGTGGCGGTGGTGTAACCTTCGCAGCTCGTCCTCAAGATCACTCGCAGAAGCTCAACAAGAAGATGTACCGCGCAGCCCTGCGCTCCATCCTCGCTGAGCTGGTGCGCAGCGACCGTCTGGTCGTGGTTCAGGACTTCGCTGTTGAAGCACCGAAAACCAAAGATCTGCTGAACAAGCTGAACGGCATGGGTCTGACCGACGTTCTGATCGTTTCGGACGCTGTTGATCAGAACCTGTACCTGGCTGCTCGTAACCTGCCGCACGTCGATGTACGTGACGTTCAAGGTTCCGACCCGGTCAGTCTGATCGCATACGAGAAAGTGTTGATCACTGTCTCGGCCGTGAAGAAATTCGAGGAGCTGCTGGGATGAACCAGGAACGCGTATTCAAAGTCCTCCTTGGCCCGCACGTTTCCGAGAAGGCTACCGTTCTGGCTGAGAAAAAAGGCCAGTTCGTATTCAAGGTTGCTACTGATGCAACCAAGCTGGAAATCAAGAAAGCTGTCGAAGGCCTGTTCAACGTAAAAGTTGAAAACGTGTCGACCGTTAACGTTCTGGGTAAAACCAAGCGTACCGCACGTGGTCTGGGCAAGCGTAATGACTGGAAGAAGGCGATCGTCTCCCTTCAGCCAGGCCAAGATCTCGATTTCAGCAGCAGTGCTGAGTAAGGAAGGGGTGCATCATGGCAATCGTTAAATGCAAACCGACTTCCCCTGGCCGCCGTTTCGTGGTCAAGGTGGTCAACCAGGAGCTGCACAAAGGCGCTCCTCACGCACCGCTGCTCGAGAAGAAATCGAAGTCTGGTGGTCGTAACAACAATGGCCGCATTACCACTCGTCACGTTGGTGGTGGTCATAAGCAGCATTACCGTCTGGTCGACTTCCGTCGCAACGACAAAGATGGCATCCCAGCCACTGTCGAGCGTATCGAATACGATCCAAACCGTACTGCTCACATCGCCCTGCTGTGCTACGCAGACGGTGAGCGTCGCTACATCATCGCCCCTAAAGGCGTGAGCGCTGGCGACCAGCTGATCGCAGGTGCTCTGGCCCCAATCAAGGCCGGTAACTCCCTGCAGCTGCGCAACATCCCAGTAGGTAGCACCATTCACGGCGTCGAACTGAAGCCGGGTAAAGGTGCTCAGATCGCTCGTTCCGCTGGTGCTTCGGCTCAGCTGATCGCTCGTGACGGCGTCTACGTGACTCTGCGTCTGCGCTCCGGTGAGATGCGTAAAGTACTGGCTGAGTGCCGTGCGACCCTGGGCGAAGTCTCGAACTCCGAGCACAGCCTGCGCTCGCTGGGTAAAGCTGGTGCCAAACGCTGGCGCGGCGTTCGCCCAACCGTTCGTGGTGTTGCCATGAACCCGGTTGACCACCCGCATGGTGGTGGTGAAGGTCGTACCTCCGGTGGTCGTCATCCGGTATCGCCATGGGGCTTCCCAACCAAGGGTGCTAAAACCCGCGGTAATAAGCGTACCGACAACATGATCGTCCGTCGTCGCAAGTAACTAGAGGGATACGACAGTGCCACGTTCTCTGAAAAAAGGTCCTTTTATCGATCTTCACCTGTTGAAGAAGGTCGAAGTGGCGGTGGAGAAGAACGATCGCAAACCAGTTAAAACCTGGTCGCGTCGCTCGATGATCCTGCCACAAATGGTCGGTCTGACCATCGCGGTTCACAACGGTCGCCAGCATGTCCCAGTTCTCGTGAACGAAGACATGGTCGGCCACAAACTGGGCGAGTTCGCCGGTACCCGCACCTATCGCGGGCACGTGGCTGACAAGAAAGCCAAGCGTTAAGGGGTAAGGAAATGGAAGTAGCCGCTAAGTTGTCGGGCGCTCGCATCTCCGCCCAGAAAGCCCGCTTGGTCGCCGACCAGATCCGCGGGAAGAAGGTGGGCGAAGCGCTCAACCTGTTGGCCTTCAGCAGCAAAAAAGCCGCTGAAATCATGAAGAAAGTCCTCGAGTCGGCCGTTGCCAACGCCGAACACAACGAAGGCGCAGACGTTGATGACCTGAAGGTCTCCACCGTCTTCGTCAACGAAGGGCGTTCGCTGAAGCGCATCATGCCACGTGCCAAAGGCCGTGCTGATCGCATCGTCAAGCGGTCTTGCCATATCACTGTCAAGGTTGCGGACAAGTAACGGAGTCGATCAGATGGGTCAGAAAGTACATCCCACTGGCATTCGCCTGGGAATCGTCAAGGAGCACACCTCCGTCTGGTACGCAGACGGTGCTACTTACGCAGATTACCTGTTGAAGGATCTGAAAACGCGTGAGTACCTCCAAGACAAACTAAAAAGCGCGTCCGTAAGCCGTATCGATATTCATCGTCCGGCTCAAACTGCACGCATCACCATCCACACCGCTCGTCCCGGTATCGTTATCGGTAAGAAAGGTGAAGATGTCGAGAAGCTGCGTCAGGACCTGACCAAGCAGATGGGTGTGCCTGTGCACATCAACATCGAAGAGATCCGCAAGCCGGAACTCGACGCCATGCTGGTTGCGCAGAGCGTAGCTCAGCAGCTGGAACGCCGCGTAATGTTCCGTCGCGCCATGAAGCGCGCCGTACAGAACGCCATGCGTATTGGTGCCAAGGGCATCAAGATCCAGGTGAGCGGTCGTCTCGGCGGTGCTGAGATTGCTCGTACCGAGTGGTATCGCGAAGGTCGTGTGCCCCTGCACACCCTGCGTGCCGATATCGACTACAACACCTACGAAGCTCACACCACTTATGGTGTGATCGGTGTGAAGGTTTGGATCTTCAAAGGCGAAGTTATTGGTGGTCGCCAAGAAGAACTGAAACCACAAGCACCAGCGCCTCGTAAAAAAGCTGCTAAGTAAGGGGTACGCCAAATGTTGCAACCAAAGCGTACAAAATTCCGCAAGCAGATGACTGGCCACAACCGTGGTCTGGCACTGCGCGGTAGCAAAGTCAGCTTCGGCGAATTCGCCCTGAAAGCTGTTGCTCGCGGTCGCCTCACCGCCCGCCAGATCGAGTCGGCGCGTCGTGCTCTGACTCGTCACGTAAAACGTGGCGGCAAGATCTGGATCCGTGTCTTCCCGGACAAGCCGATCTCCAAGAAACCTCTCGAGGTTCGTATGGGTAAAGGTAAGGGCTCCGTGGAATACTGGGTTGCCCAGATCCAGCCAGGCAAAGTCCTGTACGAGATCGAGGGTGTTTCTGAAGAGCTGGCGCGCGAAGCTTTCGCCCTGGCTGCTGCAAAGCTGCCTCTCGCCACCTCCTTTGTTAAGCGGACGGTGATGTGATGAAAGCGAATGAACTTCGTGAAAAATCTGCACAGCAACTGAATGAGCAACTGCTCGGCTTGCTGCGCGACCAGTTCAATCTGCGTATGCAGAAAGCAACTGGCCAGTTGGGGCAGTCGCACCTGCTCTCGCAAGTTAAGCGTGACATCGCTCGCGTGAAAACTGTGCTTAACCAGCAGGCAGGTAAGTGATCATGGCTGAAGCTGAAAAAACCGTCCGTACGCTGACTGGCCGTGTCGTCAGCGACAAAATGGACAAGACCATCACCGTTCTGATCGAGCGTCGCGTAAAGCACCCGATCTACGGTAAATACGTTAAGCGTTCGACTAAGCTGCACGCGCACGACGAATCCAACCAGTGCAAAATCGGCGACAAGGTTTCCATCCGTGAAACCCGTCCGCTGGCCAAGACCAAGTCCTGGGCACTGGTTGAAGTCCTCGAACGCGCTGTTGAAGTCTAAGGGCTAGGGGTCGGAGAAATTTTATGATTCAGACTCAATCCATGCTCGATGTGGCCGATAACAGCGGCGCTCGTCGCGTCATGTGCATCAAGGTGCTCGGCGGTTCGCACCGTCGTTACGCCGGCATCGGTGACATCATCAAAGTAACCGTCAAGGAAGCAATTCCGCGCGGTAAGGTCAAAAAAGGCCAGGTGATGACTGCTGTTGTCGTCCGTACCCGTCACGGTGTACGTCGCGCTGACGGTTCCATCATTCGTTTCGACGGCAACGCTGCTGTTCTGCTGAACACCAAGCAAGAGCCGATCGGCACTCGCATCTTCGGGCCAGTGACCCGTGAACTTCGTACTGAGAAGTTCATGAAGATCGTCTCGCTCGCCCCTGAAGTGCTGTAAGGAGATCCGACATGCAAAAGATTCGTCGTGACGACGAGATCATCGTGATCGCCGGCAAAGACAAAGGTAAGCGCGGTAAGGTGCTGAAGGTTCTCGCTGACGACCGTCTGGTCATCGGTGGTGTGAACCTGGTCAAGCGTCATACCAAGCCTAACCCGATGGCGGGCGTTCAGGGCGGTATCGTCGAAAAAGAAGCGCCTCTGCACGCTTCCAACGTTGCCATTTTCAACGGCGAAACCAACAAGGCTGACCGCGTTGGTTTCAAAGTAGAAGACGGTAAGAAAATTCGTGTCTTCAAGTCGACCCAAAAAGCGGTTGATGCTTGAACACTGCTAGGTAGAAGACCATGGCACGACTGAAAGAGATTTACCGGAACGAAATCGCTCCTAAGCTTAAGGAAGAACTTAAGCTGTCGAACGTGATGGAAGTTCCGCGCGTTACCAAGATCACCCTGAACATGGGTCTGGGCGAAGCGATCGGCGACAAGAAAGTCATCGAGCACGCTGTTGCTGACCTGGAAAAGATCACCGGTCAAAAGCCGGTTGTGACTTTCGCTCGTAAATCCATCGCGGGCTTCAAAGTCCGTGAAGGATGGCCGATCGGCGTCAAGGTGACCCTGCGTCGCGAAAAAATGTACGAGTTCCTGGACCGCCTGCTGGCGATCTCCCTGCCTCGGGTCCGCGACTTCCGCGGCCTGAATGCCAAGTCCTTCGATGGTCGTGGCAACTACAGCATGGGCGTGAAAGAGCAGATCATCTTCCCGGAAATCGATTACGACAAGATCGATGCTCTGCGCGGTTTGGACATCACCCTGACCACCACTGCTCGTTCGGATGACGAAGGCCGCGCTCTGCTGCGTGCATTCAAATTCCCGTTCCGCAACTGATTGGAGTAGGAAAATGGCCAAGAAGAGCATGAAAAACCGCGAGCTGAAGCGTCAGCTCACGGTCGCCAAGTTCGCCAAAAAGCGTGCTGAGCTGAAAGCGACCATCGTCAACGTGAACGCCTCTCCTGAAGAGCGTTTCGCTGCCGTTGTCGCTCTGCAGAAGCAGCCACGTGATGCCAGCGCTGCGCGTCTGCGCAACCGTTGCCGCCTGACCGGTCGTCCTCACGGTGTATACCGTAAGTTCGGCCTGGGCCGTAACATGCTGCGTCAAGCGGCAATGCGTGGCGACGTACCAGGTCTGGTCAAGGCCTCCTGGTAATCGCTGCCGGTGTGATCCCGGTGGAAGGGGAGCAATCTTCCGACCGCCGGTGACCTCGCCAACAAACAAGCCCCTATATGGGGCTTGTTTCGTTTCTACCTTGTGTCTAGAATGACCGGCTCACCCGAGCCTGGGTTTTTTACCCTGCCTGCTTTGGTGGTTGTGATAGCCGCAAGGCTAATAATTCTTGTATCAGGAGCATCTAGCCCATGAGTATGCAGGACCCGTTAGCGGACATGCTAACTCGCATCCGTAATGCCCAGATGGCTGAAAAGTCCGTCGTAAGCATGCCTTCCTCCACGCTGAAGGTCGCGGTTGCCAAAGTTCTGAAAGACGAAGGTTACATCGCTGGCTACCAGGTTACTGGTGAAGCCAAGCCGTCCCTGTCGATCGAACTCAAGTACTTCGAAGGCCGTCCGGTCATCGAGGAACTGAAGCGTTCCAGCCGTCCTGGCCTGCGCCAGTACAAGTCCGTCACAGACCTGCCGAAAGTTCGTGGCGGCCTGGGCGTGTCTATCGTCTCCACCAACAAAGGTGTGATGACTGACCGCGCTGCGCGCGCTGCCGGTGTCGGCGGCGAAGTTCTGTGCACAGTGTTCTAAGGGGAGATAGGCATGTCTCGCGTCGCTAAGAACCCCGTTAAGCTGCCAGCTGGTGTCGAAGTCAAATTCGCCGGCCAACAGCTTTCGGTGAAGGGTGCCAAAGGCACTCTCGAACTGAACGTTCACTCGTCTGTTGAAGTTACCGAAGAGTCCGGCGAACTGCGTTTCGTCGCCCGCAACGGTGATCAGCAAGCTCGCGCCATGGCCGGTACTACCCGTGCTCTGGTCAACAACATGGTCCAAGGCGTAAGCCAAGGCTTCGAGCGCAAGCTCCAGCTGGTCGGTGTTGGTTACAAGGCACAGGCCAAAGGCACCGTCCTGAACCTGGCTCTGGGCTTCTCGCATCCAGTGGACTACGAACTGCCAGCCGGCATCACTGCTGAAACTCCCAGCCAAACCGACATCCTGATCAAGGGTATCGACAAGCAGCTGGTAGGTCAGGTGGCCGCTGAAATCCGCGACTTCCGTCCGCCAGAGCCTTACAAAGGTAAAGGTGTGCGTTACGCGGACGAAGTAGTCCGTCGTAAAGAAGCCAAGAAGAAGTAGGGCCTAGCAAATGACCGACAAAAAAGTTACTCGACTGCGTCGCGCTCGCAAAGCACGTCTCAAGATGCACGAACTCGAAGTCGTGCGCCTGTGCGTGTTCCGCTCCTCGCAGCACATCTACGCCCAGGTCATTTCGGCCGACGGCAGCAAGGTTCTGGCAAGCGCCTCGACCTTGGACAAAGACCTGCGTGATGGCGCCACCGGCAACATCGACGCGGCCACTAAGGTTGGCAAGCTGGTAGCTGAGCGTGCGAAAGCCGCCGGTGTATCTCAAGTTGCCTTTGACCGTTCCGGCTTCAAGTACCATGGCCGCGTCAAAGCGCTGGCTGATGCTGCTCGTGAAGGCGGGCTGGAGTTCTAAGTTATGGCAAATAACGATCAAAAGCGCGACGAAGGCTACATCGAGAAGCTGGTTCAAGTTAACCGCGTAGCTAAAACCGTTAAAGGCGGCCGTATCTTCACCTTCACCGCGTTGACCGTGGTTGGTGATGGTAAGGGTCGTGTCGGCTTCGGCCGTGGCAAATCGCGCGAAGTACCTGCCGCGATTCAGAAAGCCATGGAAGCTGCTCGTCGCAACATGATCCAGGTTGACCTGAAGGGCACCACCCTGCAGTACGCCACCAAGGCTGCCCACGGCGCCTCGAAGGTTTACATGCAGCCTGCCTCGGAAGGTACCGGTATCATCGCCGGCGGCGCTATGCGTGCTGTCCTGGAAGTTGCTGGTGTTCAGAACGTCCTGGCCAAGTGCTACGGTTCGACCAACCCAGTGAACGTGGTTTACGCCACCTTCAAGGGTCTGAAAGCCATGCAATCTCCTGAGTCCATTGCTGCCAAGCGCGGCAAGAGCGTTGAGGAGATCTTCTGATCATGGCAACCGTAAAAGTAACGCTGATCAAGAGCGTCTCGGGCCGTATTCCTAACCACAAGCTGTGCGTTAAAGGTCTGGGTCTGCGTCGCATCGGTCACACTGTAGAAGTCCAGGATACTCCCGAGAATCGCGGGATGATCAACAAGGCTTACTACATGCTGCGCGTCGAGGGTTAATCGATGAAACTCAATGATCTGAGTCCAGCGCCGGGTTCCCGTCGCGAAAAGCATCGTCCGGGTCGTGGTATCGGTAGCGGTCTGGGTAAGACCGGCGGCCGTGGCCACAAAGGTCAGACTTCCCGTTCGGGTGGTTCGATCGCTCCGGGCTTCGAAGGCGGTCAACAGCCGCTGCACCGTCGCCTGCCGAAATTCGGCTTCGTTTCCCTGAAGGCCATGGACCGCGCAGAAGTGCGTCTGTCCGAGCTGGCTAAAGTGGAAGGCGACGTGATCTCCGTGCAATCCCTGAAGGATGCCAACGTGATCAACCAGCACATTCAGCGTGTGAAAATCATGCTGTCTGGCGAAGTTACTCGCGCAGTCACCATCAAGGGCATCGCAGCCACCAAGGGTGCGCGTGCGGCTATCGAAGCAGCTGGCGGCAAATTCGAGGAATAAATGGCTAAGCAAGGTGCTCTCTCTTCGCTCGGTAAGGGCGGGATGTCGGAACTCTGGGCTCGTCTGCGCTTTCTGTTCATGGCGATCATCGTCTATCGGATAGGTGCGCATATCCCGGTTCCCGGCATCAATCCGGACCGTCTGGCGGATCTGTTTCGGCAGAATGAGGGGACCATTCTTAGCTTGTTCAACATGTTTTCCGGTGGCGCGCTCGAACGCATGAGCATCTTTGCACTGGGGATCATGCCGTACATCTCGGCATCGATCATCATGCAGCTGATGACAGCGGTCAGCCCGCAACTGGAGCAGTTGAAGAAGGAAGGTGAAGCTGGCCGTCGCAAGATCAGCCAGTACACCCGCTACGGCACCGTTATCCTGGCGCTGGTCCAAGCCATTGGCATGTCCATTGGCCTGGCCAACCAGGGCGTGGCGTTTTCTGCAGGCCTCGGCTTCCATGTCGTCGCCGTCTCCACCTTTGTGGCAGGCGCGATGTTCATGATGTGGCTGGGCGAGCAGATCACCGAGCGCGGTGTGGGCAACGGTATCTCGATGTTGATTTTCGCAGGTATCGTTGCCGGTCTTCCGAGAGCAATCGGGCAGTCTTTCGAGTCTGCGCGCACAGGCGATATCAACATTTTCGCCCTGGTCGCTATCGGTTTGCTGGCAGTAGCGATTATCGGTTTCGTGGTGTTCATTGAGCGTGGTCAGCGTCGTATCGCCGTTCACTACGCCAAGCGTCAGCAGGGCCGCAAGGTCTTCGCTGCGCAGACCAGCCACTTGCCGCTGAAAGTGAACATGGCGGGGGTTATCCCGGCCATTTTCGCGAGCAGCATTCTGCTGTTCCCGGCTTCGTTGGGTGCCTGGTTCGGTCAGTCCGAAGGTATGGGCTGGCTGCAGGACATCTCGCAGTCGATCGCTCCTGGTCAGCCGTTGAACATTCTGCTGTTTAGTGCAGGGATCATTTTCTTCTGCTTCTTCTACACAGCGTTGATGTTCAACCCGAAAGACGTAGCGGAAAACCTGAAGAAGTCCGGTGCCTTTATTCCGGGTATCCGTCCTGGTGAGCAGTCGGCGCGCTACATTGATGGCGTTCTGACCCGTTTGACCATGTTCGGTGCTCTATACATGATGGCCGTATGCCTTCTGCCCCAGTTCCTGGTGGTGGCAGCAAATGTGCCGTTCTACCTTGGCGGGACCTCGTTGCTGATTGTGGTAGTGGTTGTGATGGACTTCATGTCCCAAGTACAATCGCACCTCGTTTCGCACCAGTACGAATCCCTGATGAAGAAAGCCAACCTGAAAGGCTACGGTGGCAGCGGTTTGCTGCGCTGATACGCCCCTAAGGTTCGAGGAGTCGGTAATGAAAGTTCGTGCATCGGTGAAAAAGCTGTGCCGTAACTGCAAGATCATCCGTCGCGAAGGCGTCGTACGAGTGATCTGCAGCGCGGAACCGCGTCACAAACAGCGCCAAGGCTGAGTGTGATCTGCGTTTCAAACCCAGCAGCTAGTGTGCTGCTGGGTTGATTATTCGTTTCTACAGCGATATTATCTCGCGCCCTATTTCTTGGCTTCCGGGGCGTAGGTAGCTGTCAATTGGAGTCCCACTGAATGGCCCGTATTGCAGGCGTCAACATTCCAGATAACAAGCATACTGTTATCTCGCTGACCTACATCTATGGTGTCGGTCGCACAACTGCACAGAAGATCTGTGCAGACGCTGGCGTAAATCCAGCCGCAAAGATCAAGGATCTGAGCGACGAGCAAATCGAAACCCTGCGTGGCGAAGTTGCGAAGTTCACCACCGAAGGTGACCTGCGTCGTGACATCAACATGAAGATCAAGCGCTTGATGGACCTGGGTTGCTACCGCGGCCTGCGTCATCGTAAAGGTCTGCCGGTTCGCGGTCAGCGCACCAAGACCAACGCACGCACCCGTAAGGGCCCGCGTAAGCCGATCCGCAAGTAATCGCCCAGGAATATAGACATGGCAAAACCTGCTGCTCGTCCTCGTAAGAAAGTCAAAAAGACAGTGGTTGATGGCATCGCCCACATCCACGCTTCTTTCAACAACACCATCGTGACCATCACCGACCGTCAGGGCAATGCTTTGTCCTGGGCGACCTCCGGTGGTTCGGGTTTCCGTGGTTCGCGCAAATCCACCCCGTTCGCAGCACAGATCGCTGCTGAGCGTGCTGGTCAAGCTGCGCTGGAATACGGTCTGAAAAACCTCGACGTTAACGTCAAGGGTCCAGGTCCAGGTCGTGAGTCCGCCGTTCGTGCATTGAACAGCTGCGGGTACAAGATCGCCAGCATCACCGACGTGACGCCAATCCCGCATAACGGGTGCCGTCCGCCGAAGAAGCGCCGCGTGTAATCAGGAGACAGAAGAATGGCACGTTACATTGGTCCAAAATGCAAACTGTCTCGTCGTGAAGGCACTGACCTGTTCCTGAAGAGCGGCGTTCGCGCTCTGGAATCGAAGTGCAACATCGAAGCAGCCCCAGGTATCCACGGCCAGCGCCGTGGCCGTCAGTCCGACTACGGTACCCAGCTGCGCGAGAAACAAAAAGTCCGTCGTATCTACGGTGTTCTGGAGCGTCAGTTCCGCGGTTACTACCAAGCTGCTGCCTCGAAAAAAGGCGCAACCGGTGAGAACCTGCTGCAACTGCTCGAGTGCCGTCTGGATAACGTCGTTTACCGTATGGGCTTCGGTTCGACTCGTTCCGAGTCCCGTCAGCTGGTTTCGCACAAAGCGATCAGCGTCAACGGTAAGACTGTAAACATTCCATCCTACCAAGTTCGTCCGGGTGACGTGGTCGCGGTTCGCGAGAAGTCGCTGAGCCAGCTGCGCATTGTTCAAGCCCTTGAACTGTGCGCCCAGCGTGGCCGCGTTGAGTGGGTAGACGTTGATACTGCCAAGAAGTCGGGCGTTTTCAAGAACGTTCCTGCTCGCGGCGACCTGTCTGCCGACATCAACGAAAACCTGATTGTCGAGCTCTACTCCAAGTAAGGGCTAGAAAATAGGTGCATCCATGCAGATTTCGGTAAATGAGTTCCTGACTCCCCGCCACATTGATGTGCAGGTAGTCAGTCCGACCCGCGCCAAGATCACGCTCGAGCCTCTCGAGCGTGGCTTCGGCCATACCCTGGGCAACGCGCTGCGCCGCATCCTGTTGTCCTCCATGCCTGGCTGTGCAGTAGTCGAGGCCGAGATCGATGGCGTACTCCATGAGTACTCCGCGATCGAAGGTGTACAGGAAGACGTAATTGAAATCCTGTTGAACCTGAAAGGCCTGGCTATCAAGCTGCACGGTCGTGACGAAGTTACGCTGACCTTGTCGAAAAAGGGTTCGGGGGTGGTTACCGCTGCCGATATTCAGCTGGATCACGATGTCGAGATCGTCAACCCCGATCACGTAATCGCGAACCTGGCGTCGAATGGCGCCCTGAACATGAAGCTCACTGTAGCTCGTGGTCGCGGTTACGAGCCGGCTGACTCCCGTCAAACCGACGAAGACGAAAGCCGTAGCATTGGCCGTCTGCAGTTGGACGCTTCGTTCAGCCCTGTGCGTCGTATCGCCTATGTGGTCGAAAACGCCCGTGTTGAACAGCGTACCAACTTGGACAAGCTGGTCATTGATCTGGAAACCAACGGCACCCTGGATCCTGAAGAGGCAATCCGTCGCGCTGCGACCATCCTGCAACAGCAGCTGGCCGCGTTCGTCGACCTCAAAGGTGACAGTGAGCCTGTCGTAGTCGAGCAGGAAGACGAGATCGATCCGATCCTGCTGCGTCCGGTTGACGACCTGGAACTGACTGTACGTTCGGCCAACTGCCTCAAGGCGGAGAACATCTACTACATCGGCGACCTGATTCAGCGTACCGAAGTAGAGCTGTTGAAGACTCCTAACCTGGGTAAGAAGTCCCTGACTGAAATCAAGGACGTCCTGGCCTCTCGTGGTCTGTCTCTCGGCATGCGCCTCGACAACTGGCCGCCTGCAAGTCTTAAGAAAGACGACAAGGCGACCGCCTGATCGTCGTAATCACCGAACGTAGTGTTTGGTAAGGAATGAATCATGCGTCATCGTAAAAGTGGACGTCACCTGAGCCGTACCAGCTCTCACCGCAAAGCTATGTTCCAGAACATGGCTGTGTCGTTGATCGAGCACGAGCTGATCAAAACCACCCTGCCGAAAGCCAAGGAACTGCGCCGCGTTGCCGAGCCGCTGATCACCCTGGCCAAGGAAGACAGCGTTGCTAACCGTCGTCTGGCCTTCGACCGTACCCGTTCGAAGACCGCTGTTGGCAAACTGTTCAACGATCTGGGCAAGCGCTACGCCACCCGTCAGGGCGGCTACCTGCGCATCCTGAAGTGCGGTTTCCGCGCTGGCGACAACGCGCCTATGGCGTACGTCGAGCTGGTTGATCGTCCAGTCGGTGGTGCTGTAGAAGCTGCCGAGTAAGACGTTCTGTCTGCTACAGAAAACCGGGCCTAGTGCCCGGTTTTTTGTGTCTGCAGGTATTGTTTATTTCTATTGATACAAGTCATGTAATGAATTTGTTCTGAAACGACCGCTCGTCAATACTCCTGTCCAAGCCGATTTAGCCGGCAGTTCAAGACCGATAAGGAGAGCCCATGAGCAAGATTCTCACCACCGCCAGCGGTGCCCCAGTAGCTGACAACCAGAATTCCCGCTCTGCCGGCCCACGCGGCCCGCTGCTACTCGACGATTTCCACCTGATCGAGAAGCTCGCCCACTTCAATCGCGAGAACATTCCCGAGCGTCGCGTTCACGCCAAGGGTTCAGGCGCCTATGGCACCTTTACCGTTACTCGCGACATCACTCAATACACCAGTGCCAAGCTGTTCGAACAGATCGGCAAGCAAACCGAAACGTTCCTGCGGTTCTCTACCGTCGGTGGCGAGCGCGGTTCGGCTGATACCGAACGGGACCCTCGCGGCTTTGCGGTCAAGTTCTACACAGAAGAAGGCAACTGGGACATCGTAGGCAACAACACCCCGGTGTTCTTTATCCGTGACCCGCTCAAGTTCCCGGACTTTATCCACACCCAGAAGCGCCACCCGCAGTCCAACCTGAAGAGCGCACAGATGATGTGGGACTTCTGGTCGCATTCGCCCGAGGCGCTGCACCAGGTCACCATCCTGTTCTCTGATCGTGGCATCCCGGACGGCTACCGTCACATGCACGGTTTCGGCAGCCACACCTACAGCCTGATCAGCGCTGCTGGCGAGCGTACTTGGGTCAAATGGCACTTCAAGACCCAGCAGGGCATCAAGAACCTGGCGCCTGCCGATGCCGCGCGCCTGGCCGGTACTGACCCGGACTACGCCCAGCGCGACCTGTTCGAGGCCATCGAGCGCGGCGATTACCCACGTTGGACCGTGTGCATTCAGGTAATGAGCGAGGCCGAGGCGGCAAGCCGCGACGAAAACCCGTTCGATGTCACCAAAACCTGGTCGCAGAAAGACTACCCCCTGATCGAAGTAGGTGTGCTGGAACTCAACCGTAACCCGCTCAACTATTTCGCAGAGGTCGAGCAGGCCGCATTCGGGCCGAGCAACATGGTGCCGGGCGTGGGCCTGTCGCCCGACCGGATGTTGCAAGGCCGTGTGTTTGCCTATGCCGATGCGCACCGCTACCGCGTGGGTACCAACCACCAGCAGCTGCCGGTCAATGCGCCGCGTTGCACGGTGAACAGCTACCAGCGGGACGGTTCGATGGCGGTGGGCAGCTACGGCAATGCGCCCAACTATGAGCCCAACAGCTATGGCGATGCGCCAAAGCAGTCGCCACGCCACGCGGAACCTGCGCTGGCCCTGAACGGTTCTGCGGATCGCTATGATCACCGCGAGGACAACGACTACTACAGCCACGCCGGTGCGCTGTTCCGCCTGATGAGTGACGAACAACAGGCACTGCTGATCAGCAACATTGCAGGGACCATGGCAGGCGTCAGCGAAGACGTCATCCAGCGGCAATTGCAATACTTCTTCAAGGCCGACCCGGCCTACGGAGAAGGGATCGCGAAGGCCTTGGGTGTGAATCTCGCCTGACTCGAAGTGATAAGAAGAACCGCCCTCATTTGGGCGGTTTTTCAATGAATATCACTACTGTTTAACCGATTTTTTGCTTCTAATTGCGCGGTTTTCAGTGACCGCCAGCAATTCCTGGTTCACACTATGTTCCCTATAGACGTATCCACAGGGAGAAGCAGGGCGATGCAAGGTCACCCGGACGTAATCAATTACCTCGTCACGTTGCTGAAGGGCGAACTGGCAGCACGCGACCAATACTTCATTCACTCGCGCATGTACGAAGACTGGGGCCTGGCCAAGCTCTACGAACGTATCAACCACGAGATGGAAGAAGAGACTCAGCACGCCGACGCGCTGATGCGCCGTATCCTGATGCTCGAAGGCACCCCCGACATGCGCGCGGATGACCTGGAAGTAGGCAGCACCGTGCCGGAAATGATCGAGGCCGACCTCAAGCTTGAGTACAAGGTCCGCGCTGCATTGTGCAAAGGCATCGAGCTGTGCGAGTTGCACAAGGATTACATCAGCCGCGACATCCTGCGCGCGCAATTGGCCGATACCGAAGAAGATCACACCTACTGGCTGGAGAAGCAGCAGGGCCTGATCAAGGCCATCGGCCTGGAAAACTACCTGCAATCGCAGATGTAAGTTATCCGCAGCCCACGAAAAAGCCCCTGGCACCATCGGTACCAGGGGCTTTTTCATGCACAGGCTTTTCAGGCCCGGTCACGCTCCAGCAGTGGTTTGAGGTAATGCCCTGTATAGGACTGCTTCATCTTGGCCAGTTCCTCCGGGGTGCCACTGGCAATGATCTGCCCACCCTTGGAGCCCCCCTCCGGTCCCAGGTCCACCAACCAGTCGGCTGTCTTGATCACGTCCAGGTTGTGCTCGATCACCACCACGGTGTTGCCGTGATCGCGCAGGCGGTGCAGGACATCGAGCAACTGCTGAATATCGGCGAAGTGCAGGCCTGTGGTCGGCTCGTCGAGGATGTACAGGGTCTTGCCGGTGTCGCGCTTGGACAGCTCGCGGGACAACTTGACGCGCTGCGCCTCACCGCCGGACAAGGTTGTCGCCGACTGCCCCAGCTTGATGTACGACAGGCCGACGTCCATCAGCGTCTGCAGCTTGCGCGCCAACGCTGGCACCGCGTCGAAGAACTCGCGGGCATCCTCGATGGTCATTTCCAGCACCTCGTGGATGTTCTTGCCCTTGTACTTGATCTCCAGAGTTTCGCGGTTGTAGCGCTTGCTCTTGCACACGTCGCACGGCACGTAGATATCCGGCAGGAAGTGCATTTCGACCTTGATCAGGCCGTCGCCCTGGCAAGCCTCGCAACGCCCACCTTTGACGTTGAAGGAAAAACGGCCTGGGCCGTAGCCGCGTGAGCGCGACTCCGGCACACCGGAGAACAGCTCGCGGATGGGCGTGAAGATGCCGGTATAGGTCGCCGGGTTCGAGCGCGGGGTGCGGCCGATCGGGCTCTGGTCGATATCGACCACCTTGTCCAGGTGCTGCAGGCCATCCATGTTGGTGTGTGGCGCGGCTTCCAGGCTGCTTGCGCCGTTGAGGGCGGTGGCAGCGAGGGGGTAAAGCGTGTTGTTGATCAGCGTCGACTTGCCGGAGCCCGATACACCCGTCACGCATGTCAGCAGGCCGATCGGGATTTCCAGGTCGACGTTCTGCAGGTTGTTGCCGCGGGCACCCTTGAGCTTCAGCGACAGCTTCTTGTTACGCGGTGTACGTTTGGCCGGCACGGCGATCTTCTTGCGACCCGACAGGTATTTGCCGGTCAGCGAGTCAGGATGGTCCATGACCTCCTGCGGTGTCCCCTCAGCGACGATCTGGCCACCATGCACACCGGCACCCGGGCCGATGTCCACAACGTAGTCAGCCAGGCGGATGGCGTCTTCATCGTGCTCGACCACGATGACCGTGTTGCCCAGATCGCGCAGGTGGTTGAGGGTGGCGAGCAGGCGGTCGTTGTCCCGTTGATGAAGACCGATGGACGGTTCATCAAGGATATACATCACGCCGACCAGGCCTGCGCCGATCTGGCTGGCAAGGCGGATCCGCTGTGCCTCGCCGCCCGACAGCGTGTCGGCACTGCGGTCGAGGGTGAGGTAATCCAGGCCCACGTTGACCAGGAACTGCAGGCGTTCGCAGATTTCCTTGAGAATCTTCGAGGCGATTTCGCCCCGACGCCCGGTCAGCGTCAGTTCGCCGAAATACTTGCTGGCTTCGCCAATTGGCAGGTTGGTTACCGCCGGCAGGGTCTTCTCGCCAACCCAGACGTGACGCGCTTCACGGCGCAGGCGGGTGCCGCGGCAATCGGGGCAGGGCTGGGTGCCGAGGAACTTGGCCAGCTCCTCACGCACGGTGGCCGACTCGGTCTCGCGGTAGCGTCGCTCCAGGTTTGGCACGATGCCTTCGAACGGGTGCGTGCGTTTGACGATGTCGCCACGGTCGTTGAGGTACTTGAAGTCGACGCTCTGCTTGCCGCTGCCTTGCAAAATCACCTTCTGGTGGTCGGCAGGCAGCTCGCCGAACGGTTCTTCCAGGCTAAAGCCGTAATGAGCGGCCAGCGAGCCGAGCATCTGGAAGTAATAGACGTTGCGCCTGTCCCAGCCGCGGATCGCCCCTTCGGCCAGGGTCAGCTCAGTGTTGACCAGTCGCTTGGTGTCGAAGAACTGCTTCACCCCCAGGCCATCGCAGGTCGGGCAGGCGCCGGCGGGGTTGTTGAAGGAGAACAGCTTGGGCTCCAGCTCACTGATCGCGTGGCCGCAGACCGGGCAGGCGAAGCGGGCGGAGAAGATCGTCTCTTCGCCTTCCTCGTCGTCCATCGGCGCCACCAGGGCGATACCGTCGGCCAGCTTGAGCGCGGTCTCGAACGACTCGGCCAGGCGCTGCTGCAGGTCGGCGCGCACCTTGAAGCGGTCCACCACCACATCGATGCTGTGCTTCTTCTGCTTGTCCAGCTTGGGCAGTTCGTCGAGCTCGTACAGCTTGCCGTTGACCCGTGCGCGCACGAAGCCCTGGGCGCGCAGCTCGTCGAACACCGCCAGGTGCTCACCTTTGCGCTCGCGGATAACCGGCGCCAGCAGCATCAGCTTGCTGCCCTCGGGCCGCTCCAGCACCAGGTCGACCATCTGGCTGATGGTTTGCGCTTCCAGCGGAATATCGTGGTCTGGGCAACGCGGGGTACCCACGCGGGCATACAGCAGGCGCAGGTAGTCGTAGATCTCGGTGATGGTGCCGACGGTGGAACGCGGGTTGTGCGAAGTCGACTTCTGCTCGATGGAAATGGCCGGCGACAAGCCTTCGATGGTGTCGACGTCGGGCTTTTCCATCATCGACAGGAACTGCCGGGCGTAGGCCGACAGCGATTCCACATAGCGGCGCTGGCCTTCGGCGTACAACGTATCGAACGCCAGGGACGACTTGCCGGAACCGGACAAACCGGTGATCACGATCAGCTTGTCCCGCGGCAGGGTCAGGTCGATGTTCTTCAGGTTGTGGGTACGTGCCCCACGAATCAGGATCTTGTCCACTGCGGCCTCGCTCGGCGGGCATAAACAAGGAAGTATACGGCGCGCTGCCAGTACGCGGCAAAGCGTCGCGTAGATGCCGTCAAGCTGTCGGACTGATAGAATCGCCGCCGGTTCACACGAGGTTAATCCATGCACGACACCCACAACGAACGCATGAGTGGCAGCGAAACCCGCGCCGCTAGCGGCCTTGCCCTGGTCTTTGCCTTTCGTATGCTGGGCATGTTCATGGTCTTGCCGGTGCTGGCCACCTACGGCATGGACCTGGCAGGCGCCACGCCCGCGCTGATCGGCCTGGCCATTGGCGCCTACGGCCTGACCCAGGCGTTCCTGCAGATCCCGTTCGGGGTGATCTCCGACCGCATCGGCCGCCGCCCGGTCATCTATGTGGGCCTGGTGATCTTTGCCCTCGGCAGTGTACTGGCGGCCCAGGCCGACTCCATATGGGGCGTGATCGCCGGGCGCATCCTGCAGGGCGCGGGGGCGATTTCCGCTGCGGTGATGGCGCTGCTGTCCGACCTTACCCGCGAACAGCACCGCACCAAGGCCATGGCCATGATCGGCATGAGCATCGGCCTGTCGTTCGCCGTGGCGATGGTCGTCGGCCCGCTGCTCACCAGTGCCTTCGGCTTGTCAGGATTGTTCCTGGCAACTGCAGGACTTGCCCTGGTCGGCATCCTGCTAATCGCCTTCGTCGTGCCCAACACCCACAGTACCTTGCAGCACCGCGAATCGGGTGTCGCCCGCCAGGCCCTAGGCCCAACCCTGCGCCATCCGGACCTTCTGCGCCTGGACATCGGGATCTTCATCCTCCATGCCATCCTCATGGCCAGCTTCGTCGCGCTGCCCCTGGCGTTCGTCGAACGCGGCGGCCTGCCCAAGGAAGAGCACTGGTGGGTATACCTGACCGCGCTGTTCGTCTCATTTTTTGCAATGGTCCCGTTCATCATCTATGGCGAAAAAAAGCGCAAGATGAAACGCGTGCTGGCTGGGGCGGTCAGTGTGCTGCTGCTGGTGGAAGTGTTCTTCTGGCAGTGGGCTGACAACTTGCGCGGACTGGTGATTGGCACCGTGGTATTCTTTACTGCATTCAACCTGCTGGAGGCATCGCTGCCTTCGCTGGTGAGCAAGGTGTCACCTGCTGGTGGCAAAGGGACGGCGATGGGGGTGTATTCCACCAGCCAGTTCCTTGGCGCCGCGCTGGGAGGAATCCTCGGTGGGTGGTTGTTCCAGCACGGTGGGCTGAACACGGTGTTCCTCGGTTGTGCAGTGCTGTGTGCCGTATGGCTGGTCGTCGCTTTGCGCATGAACGAGCCGCCGTATGTGACCAGCCTGCGCATGCCGCTGACGGCTGAGGCAGTCCGGGAAGCCGGCCTGACCGAACGCCTGCTGGCCGTGCCGGGTGTGACCGACGCCGTTGTGGTGGCAGAAGAAGCTGCCATCTATATCAAACTGGATACGAAAATTTTGGACCGTGCGACCCTCGAGCGTCTGGTAAACCCAGCCTCTTCGGCGTGCGAAGCCTAGGAGAACGTTATGGCCCGTGGGGTTAACAAAGTCATTCTGGTCGGCACCTGTGGCCAGGATCCCGAAGTCCGCTACCTGCCCAACGGTAACGCCGTGACCAACCTGAGCCTGGCTACCAGCGAGCAGTGGACCGACAAGCAGTCGGGCCAGAAGGTCGAGCGTACCGAGTGGCACCGTGTGTCGATGTTCGGCAAGGTTGCCGAAATCGCTGGCGAATACCTGCGCAAGGGTTCGCAGGTGTACATCGAAGGCAAGCTGCAGACCCGCGAGTGGGAAAAAGACGGTATCAAGCGTTACACCACTGAGATCATCGTCGACATGCAGGGCACCATGCAGCTGCTTGGCGGCCGTCCGCAAAACCAGCAAGGTGGCGGCGACCAGTACAACCAGGGTGGTGGTAACAACTACAACCAGGGTGGCCAGCAGCAACAGTACAACCAGGCCCCGCAACAACAACGTCAGCAGGCCCCACGCCCGCAACAGGCCCAGCAGCGCCCAGCGCCGCAACAGCCAGCACCGCAGCCGGCGGCTGACTTTGACAGCTTTGATGACGATATTCCGTTCTGATAAAAACGGTCAGGCGTCGCGCTACACCAGAAACCCAGGGCATTTGCCCTGGGTTTTTTCATGCGTGAGTTCAGGCCCCGCTATCCAGCGCGGCCTGGGCAAATTCCGCGTCCAGCTCAGGCGTTGCACCGCTGATACCGATACCGCCAATGTGTTCGCCGTTCGCGTCCAGGATCGGCAGGCCGCCACCCAGTAGCGTGAAACCTGGCAGTGACGCATATGGGTTTGCTGGCAGTGCAGCGCTTCGCGCTGCGAGCGCGCTGGACGAAAGGGGGAAGCGGGCGGAGGTCGACGCCTTGAGTTGTGCGACTTTTATGCTGCCGCTGCTGGTGCCGTCCATGCGGTGGAAGTGCTTCAAGTTGCCATGGTTGTCGACAATGCTGATGACAATGGCAAACCCCTGAGCGCGGGCTGCTCGTTCTGCGGCAGCGGCCATTGCTCGGGCCGCTTCTGCAGTGATGGCTGGCGCTGGTATGGGTTTTACAGCTTCAGCCAGCGCCGGTGCTGCCAGTAACAGCCAAAACATGAAGAGTGTGACACGGCCGTAGTTCGTATTCATGTGAGCACCATCCCTAGGTTTTTTCGCGAACCTAGCAAGGGGTTAGCGCTCTTGGATGTAGTCCGTTTCCGAAATTGATGTGCGGTTACTGGATAGCAGCTGATGGCCCAACCGCCGACAAGCGAGCGATCGGGCCCTTGAGGTCAATGCAGCCTGTTCTTGGCTATCTCGATATCGTTCATCAGCGCCTTTGCCAGCGCGGTCAGATAATCCGCCGCGCCCAGCAACTTGTGGTCATCCTCCATATCCCCTTCACGAACAAGATGCCTGATGTAGCCCAGCAGGACGGAGACCTGTTCGTACGCACCGTCGATGGGAACACCAGGCTGCACGCGCAGGAGGTCGATCGGTGGGTTGCCCACATCGAGAAAGGTCGCCACGCCGACGGTTGTAAGCGGTTTGGGTTGGTCCGCCATGTCGTCAATCCTCGCCCCGTTGGCTATAGAGCCGATCATGAACGTGCTCCACCAGTGAGTGGGCGATCTCGCTGGCATGCATGGCATTGCTCAGCATCTTCATGCCGGGTTCGCCCGCCCGAGCTCTGCAGTGTTCGTCGATGGTTTCGATGACGCCGCGTAACAGTTCGCTCACGTGGGCCAGGGCGTCGGGTGGGTACATGTCGGCTTGGACGGTGAAGAATGGGGTGGTGATGGGTTTGCGGCGGGGTGGGTCGGGGACGATCTTTTTCATGGCGTAATTCCGGAGTTCTCAGTAATAAACTGCCGCCTGAATCTTTCTCACGGGCTAGGTGGCAGCCGTACGTGGGGTGAGAAACCGAGGAGAATTACGCCAAAAGACTCGGCCAGGACGAAGCCTGCCCACGTACGGCCACCATAACGGTGCTGCGTAAATATCTCTGTCGGGTTCTCACGCCCGGTCGCCTAAACGACCCGAAAACGTTATCCCTGAGGCGTTTCCCCGACAACAGCGACACTTCAGCAGCGCGCGTAGGATAATTCGCAAGCATGCTAATCCTGAAGCATTTGGTTTCAGGTTCAGAAATGTCTTACGGAAGATGGATTTTTTGCGTGTGGTGGCATGGCAGGAAATGGGGTGGGGCCCGATGTGTTTGGCTCAAAACATTCAGCGCCCATGAAATCGAGCGCCGCCCGCGCGGCGCATCGCGGGCAAGCCCGCTCCTACATTTGTTGCAACGTGCCATGGCCTGACAGGCCATAGTTGTCAGCCTTGTCGGCACGACGCGATTTTTCGGCTGGCGCTGCCGCCGCCCCGCCAGTCTTGGGCCATGCGCCAAGGCGAGCAACCATGGCCCGACTGGAACGGCGCGTTGCAACAAATGTAGGAGCGGGCTTGCCCGCGATGCGCCGCGCGGGCGGCGCTCGATCTCAAGGGCGCTGAAGATATCAAGGCAAGCGCTTCGCGAAGCGCCGCGCGGGCGGCGCTCGATTTACGCATCACCCTAAAACCCAAGCCATGCACCTGGCGGCCATAACGCCCCCATCACCAACCGCCCATGTGACCCAAGTCACCACACCTTCCCGATTCTTGACTAGTCTTACCCATTGGCGGCCAGCAAAAACCCGCCACCGTGACTACCAAGAGGCGCCGGCCATGTTCCGTGCGTCCACCACCTGATCAGGAGTGCACGATGGACCTCAACCGTCGGCAGTTCTTCAAGGTCGCCGCCGTCGGCCTTGGAGGCTCTAGCCTGGCGGCGTTGGGCATGGCCCCGACGCCGGCCTTCGCCGAGCAGGTGCGCCACTTCAAGCTGGCGCATACCAAAGAAACCCGTAACACGTGCCCCTACTGCTCGGTCGGCTGCGGCCTGATCATGTACAGCCAGGGCGATGCGGGCAAGAACGTCAAACAGAACATCATCCACATCGAAGGCGACGCCGACCACCCGGTCAACCGCGGCACCCTGTGCCCGAAAGGCGCGGGCCTGCTGGACTTCATCCACAGCCCTAGCCGCCTGCAGTACCCCGAGGTACGCAAGACAGGCAGCAAGGAATGGGTGCGAGTCAGCTGGGACGAGGCGCTCGACCGCGTCGCCGACCTGATGAAACAGGACCGGGACGCCAACTTCATCGAGAAGAACGCCCAGGGGCAGACCGTCAACCGCTGGCTTACCACCGGTTTTCTCGCTGCCTCCGCCGCCTCCAGCGAGGCAGGCTACCTGACCCACAAGGTCGTACGCGCAACTGGCATGCTGGGGTTCGATAACCAGGCTCGTGTCTGACACGGCCCGACGGTGGCAAGTCTTGCCCCGACGTACGGCCGTGGCGCCATGACCAACCACTGGTCAGATATCGCCAACGCGAATCTGGTCCTGGTGATGGGTGGCAACGCAGCAGAAGCGCATCCGTGCGGCTTCAAATGGGTGACCGAGGCCAAGGCGCACAACAAGGCGCGGCTGATCGTGGTCGACCCACGGTTTACCCGTACCGCCTCGGTGGCGGATTACTACGCGCCGATTCGTACCGGCAGCGACATCGCCTTCATGGGCGGGCTGATCAATTACCTGCTGAGCACTGACAAGATTCAGCACGAGTACGTGCGCAACTACACCGACGTGTCGTTCATCGTCAAAGAAAACTATGGCTTCGAGGACGGGCTGTTCAGCGGCTACGACGCGGCCAAGCGCGTGTATGCCGATAAGTCCGGCTGGGGTTATGAGCTGGGCGAGGACGGCTTCGCCAAGGTCGACCCGACCCTGCAGCACCCGCGTTGCGTGTTCCAGCTGATGAAGCAGCACTACAGCCGCTATACCCCGGAACTGGCGAGCATGACCTGCGGTATGCCGCAGGACGCCATGATGAAGATCTGGGAGGAGATCGCCACCTGCTCGGTACCGGGCAAGACCATGACGATCCTCTATGCGCTGGGCTGGACGCAGCATTCGATCGGCGCGCAGATCATCCGCAGTGCGGCCATGGTCCAGTTGCTGCTGGGCAACGTCGGCATGCCGGGTGGCGGGGTCAACGCCTTGCGTGGGCACTCCAATATCCAGGGCCTGACCGATCTCGGCCTGTTGTCCAACTCGCTGCCGGGGTACCTGACGCTTGCCGGCGATGCCGAGCAGGACTACGCCACTTTCATCGACAAGCGCGCCTCCAAGCCGCTGCGCCCGGGGCAGCTGTCCTACTGGCAGAACTACGGCAAGTTCCACGTCAGCCTGATGAAGGCCTGGTACGGCGCCAACGCCACGGCGGAAAACAACTGGGGCTACGACTGGTTGCCCAAACTCGACGTGCCGGCCTATGACGTGCTGCGCATGTTCGAGATGATGGGCCAGGGCAAAGTTAACGGTTACATCTGCCAAGGCTTCAACCCGATTGCCGCGCTGCCGGATAAAAACCGCGTCACCGCGGCACTGGCCAAGCTCAAATGGCTGGTCATCATGGACCCGCTGGCCACCGAGACGTCGGAGTTCTGGCGCAACGCCGGGCCGTTCAACGACGTCGACACGGCCAATATCCAGACCGAAGTGATCCGCCTGCCCACCACCTGCTTCGCCGAGGAGGACGGCTCGCTGGTCAACAGCAGCCGCTGGCTGCAGTGGCACTGGAAGGGCGCCGACGGCCCGGGCGAGACGCGCACCGACGTGCACATCATGAGCGAGCTGTTCCTGCGCCTGCGCCAACGCTACCAGACCGAGGGCGGCGCTTACCCCGATGCCATGATGAACATCAGCTGGCCGTACAAAGTCCCTGAAGAGCCTTCACCTGAAGAGCTGGCCAAGGAAATGAACGGCTGGGCCGTGGCCGACGTCACCGACCCGAGCGGCGCGGTGATCAAGGCTGGCCAACAGCTGGCGGGCTTCGGCCAGCTCAAGGACGACGGCAGCACGGCGTCTGGCTGCTGGATCTTCGCCGGCAGCTGGACCGAGCAGGGCAACCAGATGGCGCGCCGCGACAACAGCGACCCGTATGGCATGCACCAGGTGCAGAACTGGGCCTGGGCCTGGCCGGCCAACCGCCGCATCCTCTACAACCGCGCCTCCAGCGACCCGCAAGGCAAGCCCTGGGACCCGGAGAAGAAGCGCCTGGTGTGGTGGAACGGCAAGGCCTGGACCGGTACCGACGTGCCCGACTTCAAGGTCGACTCGCCTCCGGAAGCAGGGATGAACCCATTCATCATGAACCCCGAAGGTGTGGCGCGGTTCTTTGCCATCGACAAGATGGCCGAAGGCCCGTTCCCCGAACACTATGAGCCTTTCGAGACGCCCATCGGCATCAACCCGCTGCATCCGCAGAACAAGAAGGCCACCAGCAACCCGGCCGGGCGGATCTTCGATTCGGTGTGGGACACCCTCGGCACGCACGACGAATTCCCCTACGCGGCGACCACCTATCGGCTGACCGAGCACTTCCACTTCTGGAGCAAGCATTGCCGGCTCAATGCGATCGCCCAGCCCGAGCAGTTCGTCGAGATCGGCGAGGTGCTGGCCAACGAGAAGGGCATCACGGCTGGCGACCGGGTGCGGGTGTCGAGCAAGCGCGGGCATATCGATGCGGTGGCGGTGGTGACCAAGCGGATTCGCCCGCTGCAGGTCAACAACCAGACCGTGCACCAGATCGGCATACCGCTGCACTGGGGCTTCACCGGTGCCACCCGGCATGGCTACCTGACCAACACCCTGGTGCCATTCCTGGGTGACGGCAACACGCAGACGCCGGAGTCCAAGTCGTTCCTCGTCAAAGTGGAGAAACTCTGATGGCCAGCCAAGACATCATTGCCCGCTCGGCCACCACCACCGTACCGCCCTCGGTACGCCAGCAGCAGGAAGTCGCCAAGCTGATCGACACCACCAAGTGCATCGGCTGCAAGGCCTGCCAGGTGGCGTGTTCGGAGTGGAACGAACTGCGTGACGAGGTCGGCCACAACCACGGCACCTACGACAACCCCCAGGACCTCACCGCCGAGACCTGGACCCTGATGCGCTTCACCGAGCACGAGCGCGACGACGGTAACCTGGAGTGGCTGATCCGCAAGGACGGCTGCATGCACTGCGCCGACCCCGGTTGCCTGAAGGCCTGCCCGAGCCCGGGGGCGATCATCAAGCACGCCAACGGCATCGTCGACTTCAACCAGGACCACTGCATCGGTTGCGGCTACTGCATCACCGGCTGCCCGTTCAATATCCCGCGCATCTCGCAGAAGGACCACAAGGCCTACAAGTGCACGCTGTGTTCCGACCGCGTGAGCGTGGGCCTGGAGCCCGCCTGTGTGAAAACCTGCCCGACCGGGGCGATCGTGTTCGGCAGCAAGGACGAAATGAAGGTGCATGCCGCCGAGCGCATCGTCGACCTCAAGTCGCGCGGCTACGACAACGCCGGGCTGTACGACCCGGACGGGGTCGGCGGTACGCATGTGATGTACGTGCTGCACCATGCCGACACCCCCAGGTTGTATGCCGGCTTGCCGGACCAGCCGGTGATCAGCCCGCTGGTGGGCCTGTGGAAAGGCTTCACCAAGCCGCTGGCGCTGCTGGCCATGGGCGCGGCGGTGCTGGCCGGGTTCTTCCACTACGTGCGGGTCGGCCCGCAGCGGGTCGAGGAGGACGAGCATCCTACGCCGCCGGATGCCAGCGTGCACCAGCTGGATCCGGCAGTGCATGTCTACGATCCGAAGCAGCCCGGTGGGCAAGGGGAGCAGCGGCCATGAACGACGACAAACCCATCCTGCGTTACAACGCCAACGAGCGCACCAACCACTGGCTCGTCGCCATCTTGTTCTTCATGGCCGGGCTTTCCGGGCTGGCGCTGTTCCACCCGGCGCTGTTCTGGCTCAGCCATCTGTTCGGCGGTGGGCCGTGGACGCGCATCCTGCACCCGTTCATGGGCGTGGCGATGTTCGTGTTCTTCCTGTTCCTGGTTTTCAGGTTCTGGCGCGCCAACTTCATTACCGCCAACGACCGCCTGTGGCTGCGCCGCATCGACCGGGTAATGGTCAACCGCGAGGACGGCGTGCCCCCCATCGGCAAGTACAACGCCGGGCAGAAGCTGCTGTTCTGGACCCTGCTGCTGTGCATGCTGGTGTTGTTGCTCAGTGGCGTGGTGATCTGGCGCGCGTACTTCAGCCATTTCTTCGACATCGGTTCGATTCGCCTCGCGTCACTTGCCCATGCGTTGGCGGGCTTTGTGCTGATCCTCAGCATCATCGTGCACATCTATGCCGGCATCTGGATCAAGGGCTCGATCGGCGCCATGCTGCATGGTTGGGTCAGCCGTGCCTGGGCACGCAAGCACCATGAGTTGTGGTACCGCGAAGTGACCGGTGACAAGCCGCCGAGCAATCACCGACGTAAAGAAGGATAAGCGCTTGAGCACGATACTCGAACCCGGGCAGATCGAAGCATCGGCGGTGATGCCGCCCTTTCTGCACCTGCCGCCCAAAAACCTGTTCGCCCTGCGCGCCGAGCGGCTGGAGCAGCTGGCCGAAGGCAATGCCCTAGGCGATTACCTGCGGTTTATCGCGTGGCTGTGTCGCTTCCAGCAACAGCTTGTGGATAACCCGCCTGGTGGTTTACCGGTGGCCGAAGAGCGTCAGCGCCTGTGTACAAGCCATGGCCTCCCTCCGCTTGCGGCCGATAGCCTGGTGCGCGAAGGGCCCTGGCTGGTCTGGATGCAGGCGTTGATCGATCATTTTGACGAAGAGACCAGCGGCCCGCTCGCGGCCGCGTTGCATACCCTGCGTGAAAGCGAGGCCAGCCAGCGAAAGGCGTGGGGGATCGCATTGCTTGCCGGGCAGCTCGACGCCGTGCCTGCGGCGTTGGTGCCATTCCTTGGCGCCGCGCTGCAAGCTGCCTGGTTCAGTTGGCTGCTGGCGCTGCCGTCACCCGAGCTCAAACCTTCAGCCAGCTTGGCCCAGTGCCCGGCCTGCGGCTCACCGGCCATGGCCGGGGTGGTGCGCAATCGCGGCAAGCATAATGGTTTGCGCTATCTGGCATGCTCCCTGTGTGCCTGCGAATGGCACGTGGTGCGGGTCAAGTGCGTGTACTGCGAGTCCAGCAAGGACCTGCGCTATAGCAGCCTTGAAGATGACCGCCATGCACCCGGCAAGGCGCCGCTGCGGGCGGAGTGCTGCCCGGGGTGCAATACCTACCTGAAGCAGCATTACCTGGAGAACGATGCCGCAGCCGAGCCACTGGCCGATGACCTGGCCAGCCTGGCGCTGGACATCCGGCTGGACGGGGAGGGCTTTCACCGGCTGGCGCCGAACCTGATGCTGGCGCCGGGTGGTGGGTGAGTGTCTACACTTCACAACTGAGTTGCCCTTATCGCCGGCAAGCCGGCTCCTACAGGTACTGCACCGTTCCTGCGACCGGTGCAGCCTTTGTGGGAGCCGGCTTGCCGGCGATGAAGCCCGAACAGACAATGGATAAGGTCGTACCTGATGTCTTCAAGCCTCGCCGATAACAACCCGCGCCTGCCTTCCATCGACACCCTCCTGCGCCACCCGGCCTGCCTCCCGCTGATCGACCGCCACGGCCGTGACGCCGTGCTCGCCACCCTGCGCCAGCTGCTCGACGACCTGCGCCAACCCACCCGCCTGGGCCAACTCAGCAGCGCCGAACTGGCCGCCGAAGTATTGCTTGGCCGCACCGGCGAGCGCCTGGCCATCCAGCAACGCAGCCAGGTGCGTCGCGTGTTCAACCTCACCGGCACCGTATTGCACACCAACCTCGGCCGCGCGCTGTTGCCGGAGGAGGCCATCGAAGCCATGCAGGCCGCCGCCCGCTACCCGCTCAACCTGGAGTTCGATCTGGCGACCGGCAAGCGCGGTGACCGTGACGACCTGATCGAAGGCCTGATCCGTGAGCTCACCGGCGCCGAAGCCGTCACCGTGGTCAACAACAACGCCGCCGCCGTTCTGCTGGCGCTCAACAGCCTGGGCGCACGGAAAGAAGGCATCATCTCGCGCGGCGAACTGATCGAGATCGGCGGCGCCTTCCGCATCCCCGACATCATGGCCCGCGCCGGTGTGAAACTGCACGAAATCGGCACCACCAACCGCACCCACGCCCGTGACTACGAAGCCGCCATCGGCCCCCGCACTGGGTTGTTGATGCGGGTGCATTGCAGCAATTACAGCATCCAGGGGTTCACCACCCAGGTACCCACTGCCGAGCTGGCACGCATCGCCCATCAACATGAACTGCCGCTGCTCGAAGACCTGGGCAGCGGCAGCTTGCTCGACCTTACCCGCTGGGGCCTGCCCGCCGAGCCGACCGTGCGCCAGGCCCTGGCTGATGGTGCCGACATCGTGACCTTCAGCGGTGACAAGCTGCTGGGCGGCCCGCAGGCCGGGATCATCGTCGGCCGCAAGGCGCTGATTGCCAGAATCAAGAAGAACCCGCTCAAACGTGCACTGCGTGTCGACAAGATCACCCTCGCCGCACTCGAAGCGGTGCTGGCGCTGTACCGCAACCCCGATCGGCTGGCCGAGCGCTTGCCAAGCCTGCGCCTGCTGACCCGCAGCCAGGCCGAGATCCAGGCCCAGGCCGAGCGCCTGGCACCCGTACTCAAAGCCCGTCTCGATGGGCAATGGGCGGTCAGTGTGGAGCCGGCGCTAGGCATGATCGGCAGCGGCAGCCAGCCGGTAGCCCGCTTGCCCAGCGCCGCGCTGTGCCTGCGCCCGCAGGTATCGAAGAAGCTGCGCGGGCGCAGCCTGCATGTGCTGGAGCGCGCCTTGCGCGAGCTGCCGGTGCCGGTACTCGGGCGCATCGACGATGACGCGCTATGGCTCGACCTCCGGCAGCTGGACGACGAAGCCCAATGGCTGGCGCAGCTGCCCGCCTTGCGGCTGGGGCCAGTGCAGTGATCGTTGGTACCGCCGGCCACATCGACCATGGCAAGACCGCGTTGCTCCTGGCCCTGACCGGGCAGGCCGGCGACCAGCGTCAGGAGGAGCGCGAGCGTGGCATGACCATCGACCTGGGTTATCGCTATGCAGCCCTGGCCGAAGGTGCGCCACTGACCGGCTTCATCGATGTGCCGGGCCATGAGCGGTTTATCCACAACATGCTGGCGGGCGCCCACGGCATCGACGTGGTGTTGCTGGTGGTAGCGGCAGACGATGGGGTCATGCCACAGACCCGCGAGCACCTGGCGATCATCGAGCTGTTGGGCATTCCTCAGGCGCTGGTGGCAATCAGCAAATGCGACCGGGTAGCGCCGGCGCGGGTGGCTGAAGTGCAGGCGCAGGTTGCCGAGCTGTTGGCGCCAGGGCCTTACGCTGATGCGCTGCAGCTGACCCTGTCGAGCGTCACCGGCGAGGGGGTCGATGCCTTGCGCCAGGCACTGCTCGAGGCTGACGCGCACGTGCAGCAGCGCAGTTCGCGCGGTGGTTTCCGCTTGGCAGTGGACCGCGCGTTTGCCGTGACCGGGGCCGGCGTGGTCGTTACCGGCACCGCGCTGGCGGGGCGGGTCAGCGCCGGTGACACACTGCTGTTGGGCAAGGCCGGCAAACCGGTGCGGGTACGCGGCCTGCACGCGCAGAACCAGGCGGCGCTGGTGGCGGAGGCGGGGCAGCGAGTGGCGCTGAATATCGCCGCCGAGCGCCTGGCGGTGGAGCAGGTGCACCGTGGCGACTGGTTGCTGCCTGAGTGGTTGCACGCGCCCAGTGTGCGGGTCGATATCGAGCTGCATCTGCTGGCGAGCGAGCCCCGGCCTTTCGAGCACTTCAGCGCCGTCCATGTGCACCTGGGCACCCAGGATGTCACCGCCCGGGTGGCGTTGCTCGAAGGCGAGCGGCTGGTGGCAGGGCAGCGCATGTTCGCCCAGTTGTTGCTCAACGCCCCGCTACAAACCGTACACGGTGATCGCCTGGTGCTGCGCGACCAGCGTGCCCAGCGCACCCTCGGCGGCGGCACGGTGCTCGACCCGTTCGCGCCGAGCCGGCATCGCCGCAGTGAGCCGCGCCTGCGCCAGTTGCAGGTACTGCGCGATACCCAAAACCTGGAGCAGGCGTTGATGGCATTGCTTGCCACCGCGCCAGGCGGGCTCGACCCGCAGCGCCTGGAGCGCCAGTTCAACCGCCTGCGTGAAACCTGGCAGTTACCGGCGCACGTGCTGGTGGTTGCCACACGGCAGGGGCAGTTGTTGTTCACCAAATCCCAGTGGCAGGCCCTGAAACAACAGGTGCTGGAGCAACTGGCGCTGTTTCACCAGCAAGAGCCCGATCAGCTGGGCCCGGACCGTGACCGCCTGCGCCGCTTCGCCGCCTTGCCGATGGAGCGCCCAGCATTCGTCAGCCTGCTGGATGAGATGCTCGGCGAAGCTACGATTGCCAGCAGTGGGCCGTGGCTGCACCTGCCTGGCCACAAGGTGCAGTTGAGCGAAGCCGACAGCGCGTTATGGGCACAGCTGCAGCCAAGCTTGCAGGAAGGGCAATTCGACCCGCCCTGGGTCAGGACGCTGGCCAGCGAAGCGCAATGTGCCGAAGCGGATGTGCGCCTGCTGCTGCGCAAGTTGGCCAGGCTCGGCGTTGTGCATCAGGTAGTGCGCGACCTGTTCTACCCTGAGACGACGCTACAGCGCATGGCAGAGCTGCTGCTGGCGCAAGCGAGTGAAACGCCGATAGTGCAGGTGGCTGCGTTTCGCGATATGTTGGGCATCGGTCGTAAACGCAGTGTGCAGATTCTCGAATACTTCGACCGTATCGGCCTGACCCGCAGGGTCGCCGATCAGCGTCACATCCGCGCCGACAGCGCGCTGGCCCAGCAGCAGGCCAGGCCCTGAGTTCAAGGAAGGCAATCGCGCCCGGTGGCGCGGCCGGGCTTCAAACCCGGTTGGGGACGGCAGCCGTTCCCGGGCAGGTTCGACTCCCGCTGCCTTCCGCCAATTTCTGTGACGGTGCTGGCCTATCGCCGGCAAGCCGGCTCCCACCGGTGTCAGGCAGCACTTCAGGCCAGCGCCGTCCCTGTAGGAGCCGGCTTGCCGGCGATAGGGCCGCAACTGGCAGAATTCAGGCCCGCTCGCCGCACAGGTCCAAGGCAAACCACTGTTCTGCGGCCTCTGCATCCAGCCCGGCGCCCAGCAGCGCAAACATCTTGGCCAACGCCGCTTCACGGGTCATGCCGCCGCCACTGACCAGGCCAGCGCCGCGCAGGCGGTTGCCCGCTGCATAGGTATCGAACACCACCGAACCCTCCGGGCACTGGCTGATGGCAACCAGCAACACGCCACGCTCGCGTGCCGCGCGCAGCACGTCGAGCAAGGCTTGGTCGTCCGACGGCCCGGTGCCGCTGCCGTAGCATTCCAGCAGCAGCCCTTGCACGCCAGTGTCGAGCAGTGCGCGCAGGTGCTCGGCGTGCAAGCCGGGGAATACTGGCATCACGGCAAGGTTGACTGGCTGGCGCTGCTGACGATAACCGAGGGCGGCAGGTACCTGGGTCGCCCGCTCGCCTTCACGGTGGCGCGGCAAAGCGGCAAACGCATCGAACGCTTCGCTGCGCAGCTTCGAGGCGCGGCAGCCGTGCAGCAGCTGGCCGTGGAAGTACAGCTGCACGCCGTCCTCCAGGCCCTGCTCGAACTGGCGCAGGGCGCCGCACAGGTTGTCCCAGGCGTCGCTGCCCGGTGCGCCTGCCGGCAGCATCGAACCGGTCAGCAGCACCGGCACCGGCAACCCCAGCAACAGCAACGCCAACGCCGCGGCGCTGTACGCCAGGGTATCGGTGCCATGCAGTACCAGCACGCCGTCATGCCCGCCAACCTCTACCGCAGCCACAATGGCATCGCGCATGGCCAGCCAGTTGTGCTGCTGCATGTTGGCGCTGTCGAGCAACGGGTTCAGTTCCTGCAGCGTCCATTGCACCTGGGGTGCATCGCTCAGCTGGGCAAAGTGTTCGCGCATCCGCGCGTCGAAGCCACCGGCCGGTGCCAGGCCTTCGGCGGTTTCGAGCATGCCGATGGTGCCCCCGGTATAGAGGACGAGGAGATTCTTGACTGCACGCATGGAAAGCATCCGTAGCGGTGAGCGGATAGAAAGCAGCCGCCCACTGACGGGGCGGCTGGGCAGGGCAGGATATCAGCGCTGCGGCTGGGCTTGGCCCACGGCTTTGTCAGCGGCTGTTTCGGCCTGAGGATTGGCAGGCCAGGCATTGCGGTCCAGGTCCAGGTCGGTGAACTTGGCCGAATCGAACACGGGCTGCTTGATACCCGCCTTGCGCTGATCATCGTAGTCGCGCATCACCCGCAGGCCGACCTTGAACAGCAGGGCCAGGGCCACCAGGTTGACGAAGGCCAGGCAGGTCATGGTGATGTCGGCGAAGGCGAACACGGTCGACAGGTCCTGCATCGAGCCCCACACCACCAGTGCCAGCACCAGGCCGCGGAACACCATCAGTACAGCGCGGTTGCGGGTGAGGAACTGCAGGCTGTTTTCGCCCAGGTAGTAGTTGTAGAGGATGCAGGTGAAGACGAACAGCGACAGCGCGACGCTGACGAACAGGCGGCCCCAGTCACCGACCACTGCGGCCAGGGAGTTCTGGGTCAGGACGATGCCATCCCCTTCGAAGCCCGGGGTGTAGAAGCCCGACAGCAGGATCAGCAGCGCGGTGCAGGTGCAGATCACGAAGGTGTCGAGGAACACGCTGAACGCCTGGACCACGCCTTGCGCGCCCGGGTGCTTCACGGCCGCCACGGCCGCCACGTTAGGTGCACTGCCCAGGCCCGCTTCGTTGGCGAATACGCCACGCTTCACGCCCATGACGATGGCGCTGCCGAGCAGGCCGCCGAACGCCGGGTCAAGGCCGAAGGCGCTCTTGAAGATGGTTTCCAGCATGGCTGGCACGTGCTCGATCTGCGTGCCGATCACGTACAGGGTCACGCCGATGTAGGCCAAGGTCTTGACCGGTACCAGCAGGTCCGACACGGCGGCGATGCGCTTGATGCCGCCGAGGAAGGTGATGGCCAGCAGCACGGCCAGGACGATACCGGTGTGCTTGGGGTCGAAGGCAAAGGCGTTCTGCAGCGAGTGGGTCACGGTGTACGACTGCAGGCCAATGAAGGCGAAGCCATAGGTGACCAGCAGCAGGATCGAGAACACGATGGCCATGTTCTTGCGCTTCAGGCCATGCTGCATGTAATAGGCCGGGCCACCACGGTACAGGCCGTCGCCGTCGGCGCGTTTGTAGACCTGGGCAAGCGTGCATTCGAAGAAGCTGCTGGCCATGCCGACCAGGGCAGTGACCCACATCCAGAACACCGCGCCTGGGCCGCCCAGGGTGACGGCGATGCCGACGCCGGCGATGTTACCGGCGCCAACGCGGCCGGCAAGGCTCAGCATCAGGGCCTGGAAGGAGCTCAGCTGGCCTGCCTGGCCACGCAGCGATTCCTTGAACACACCGAACATGTGGCCGAAATGGCGGAACTGGACGAATCGCGAGCGGATGGTGAAGTAACCGCCGAGACCGACGATCAACACGATGAGGAGCTTCCCCGAAAGGAAATCGTTGAGTACTTCGAGCATTGGAAAATGACCTCGATTCTTATTCTTTGTGTGAAAAGACCAGCGGCCGGCAGGCGCACCGCTATCGTTGGGCGCATGGTTGGCCATGACAAGAGTGGTTACAATTTCGCGGGTTGCTCTGACTTGATGCGACTTGATGCTACACTTGCGCCATTCGCGTCACCTGGATTCTGAACATGAGCGATCATTTCGCTACCAACCTCAAACTGGCCTGCAGCCACTACCGCTCTATCTCCGAAGTTTGCCGCCAGCTGTCGATCAACCGCGCCCAGTTCAACAAGTACTTGAGCGGGCAGAGCCGTCCGACGGCGTTCAACCTCAAGCGCATCGGCGATTTCTTCGGGGTCGAGGATTACGAGCTGAATTTGCCGCCCGAGCAGTTCGCCCGCCTGATTGGCGCACGTGTGTCGACGGTAAGCGACCAGCCCAGCGACCCCATCAGCGATCTGTTCCGCCCGCTGCACGAGCATGCCGGCAACCTGTCGCGCTACTGCGGCTATTACTTCGAATACTCCAATTGCATGTCGGTACCCGGCACCATCCTGGTGTCGCTGGTGCACCTGCGCGAAGAGCGTGGCCGCTTCCTGTTCGAGCGTCAGGAGCGCCAGGAACGCTCCAGCGCCACCGATCAGCATGCCGAGGTACGCTGCCGCTACCTCGGCGCGGCGTTCCAGCTGCAGGACCGGATGTTCCTCATCGACTACGAGTCGCTGACCTTGAACGAGATGAGCCAGACCATCCTCATCCCCAGCTTCAAAAGCCGCATCACCCGCTTGAATGGCCTGAAGACCGGCGTCTCCAGCGGCGACCGGCGCAACCCGGCCTGCACACGCGTGGTGTGGGAGTTTCTGGGGGAGGAGATCAACCGCATCAACGCCTACCGGCAGGTCAAACTCTACCGACCGGATGATCCGCGGATCGATGACGATGTGCGCGAGCGGTTGAGCGTGGGGCCGCTCAGTAACGGGCTGTTCGAAATCGAGTGATGCTCAGCGCATCAGCCGCCGTCGAGGATGAACATTTCAACCGCCTTGGCAACCTGGTCCGCGATGGCTGGCGTGCTGCGCAGGTGGGCGGCGATGCCGTGGTCGCAGTCTGTAAGAAACAGGCACTGCAAACGCGCCGCCGGTACGGCGCTCATCAACGCTTGGGTGACTTCTTCAGGGATCGGGCTGTAGCGTTCGGTGCCGCCCAGCCACAGGTTACCTGCGCTGGTGCCCGGCCCTTTGCCGTAGCGTTGTGAGTTGAGCCCGTCGTACTCGCCAATCACCATCAGCACTCTGCCCTGGAACTGCTTGAGGAAGGCGTAGCTGTCGCTGTCCAGAAAGCCGTAGGGCTTGCTGATGGCGGCAGTGAATGCCGGGCCAAACGGCGCTTGGTGGGCATCATCTGGATAGACTGCCGGGCAGATCAGTACGATGCTGTCCACTTGAGGCAACCGTGCCGCAAGTTTCAGCGTGATTGCCGCGCCCAGGCTGTGGCCTATCAACGTTCTGCATCGAGGTGCGATGTGCGCGTGGAAGCGCTGGGCCTCTTCGAGGTTGGTAACCAGTGACGGGGCCACTGCGCCTGGCTCGCTGGCGGGGCTGTGACCAGAAAGATTGCCCGTGAGCGACCCGATGCCAGCGGCTTGCAGGCGATAGAGCAGAGGGTTGAGCCGGGTAAAGTCCGAACGCGCGCCACCCAGCACGAATACCGGCGCTGAGCGCTCGGTATCAGGTACCAGCAACCGGGCCTGTTGCCGATAGCTCGCGAAGTGTTCGTCGATGAACAGCTCTCTGCCCGGGGCAGGCTCGTCGAATTGCCATTTAATGCGCTGTTGGGTGCCGGTTTGCACGTGCAGGGTGCTCTCTCGGAGGACAGTTTGTGCAGCCCTTCGCCAAGTGGGTTGCCCGAATCGAGCAGCAACGTGAGAGCGTTGATGCAGCAGGGTAGTCGATAGATTTACCTTGCGCGCTTGTTCATTGGGTTTTGGGCCCTGTGTTGGACTTCCCGGGCAGGAAACCGCAAAATGGCCCCTTTCCCTCATCAACCTGTTCGGATCTGCTGACTCTATGCGTATGCGCCTGATGCTGTTGGGTGGTGGCAATGCCCTCGGGCAAGCGCTGATTCGTCTCGGGGCCGAGGAGGACATCGCATTCCTGGCGCCGCGCCCGCCGGAAGATGGCTGGACGCCGGCCAACCTGACCCAGCTGCTTGACGATCACCGGCCCGATGCCCTGGTCAACCTGGCTTACTACTTCGACTGGTTCCAGGCCGAGTCGGTCAGCGAGCAGCGCCTGGCTCAGCAGGAGCGGGCGGTTGAGCGGCTGGCGGAGCTGTGCCAGCACCACCAGATCACCCTCGTGCAGCCTTCCAGTTACCGGGTGTTCGATGGTTCGCGGGCCACGGCCTACAGCGAAAAGGACGAACCGGTACCGTTGGGCCTGCGTGGCCAGGCGTTGTGGCGCATCGAACAGAGCGTGCGTGCGGCGTGCCCGCAGCATGTGCTGCTGCGTTTCGGCTGGTTGCTGGACGAGAGCATCGACGGTGCCCTGGGCCGCTTCCTGACGCGCGCCGAGCAGCCGCAGGAACTGCTGCTGGCTGATGATCGCCGCGGCAATCCAACGCCGGTCGACGATGCTGCGCGGGTGATCCTGTCGGTGCTCAAGCAGCTCGACTGCACAGCGCCGCTATGGGGCACCTACCACTACGCCGGCAACGAAGCGACCACGCCGCTGGCGCTGGGCCAGGCGATCCTCACCGAGGCCGGGCAGCATCGCCAGCTGGCGGTGCAGGCGCCGACCGCGCAGGCGCATGCCGCTCGCCCGGATGCCAGCGAAGAGCCGCAGAACGCGGTGCTGGCCTGCAAAAAAATACTTCACACCTTCGGCATCAAGCCGCGTGCCTGGCGCGCTGGCCTGCCGCCTCTACTGGACCGATTCTACCGCCATGGCTGATGCCCCCATCCTGATCACCGGCGGCGCCGGCTTCATTGGCTCCCACCTGTGCGATGCGTTGCTGGCCAAAGGCTACGCCGTGCGCGTGCTCGACGACCTCTCCACCGGCAAGCGCGACAACCTGCAACTGGGCAACCCGCGCCTTGAACTGATCGAGGGTGATGTCGCCGATGCCGCGCTGGTTCAGCGCGCCGCAACCGGTTGCCGCGCCGTCGTGCATCTGGCTGCAGTGGCTTCTGTGCAGGCCTCGGTGGAAGACCCGGTGAAGACCCACCAGAGCAACTTCATCGGCACCCTCAATGTCTGCGAAGCCATGCGCCTGCAGGGCGTGCGCCGGGTGCTGTTTGCCTCCAGTGCGGCGGTATACGGCAACAACGGCGAAGGCCAGTCAATTGCCGAGGACACGCCCAAGGCGCCCTTGACGCCCTATGCGGTGGACAAGCTGGCCAGCGAGCAATACCTGGACTTCTACCGCCGTCAGCATGGGCTGGAGCCGGTGGTGTTCCGCTTCTTCAACATCTTCGGGCCGCGCCAGGACCCTTCGTCCCCGTACTCCGGGGTGATCAGCATTTTCAGTGAGCGGGCCACCCAAGGGTTGCCGATCACGGTGTTCGGCGACGGCGAGCAAACCCGTGACTTCCTGTATGTGGGCGACCTGGTGCAGGTGATGGTGCAGGCGCTGGAGCAGCCGCAAGTGGAGGAGGGCGCGGTGAATATCGGCCTGAACCAGGCGACTTCGCTGAACCAGTTGCTCAAGGCGTTGGAAAAGGTGGTCGGCAGCTTGCCGCCTGTCAGCTATGGCGAGGCTCGTTCGGGTGACATTCGCCACTCCCGGGCGGATAACCAGCGTCTGCTGACGCGATTCGATTTCCCGCAGCCGACATCGATGGTCGAAGGGCTGGCACACTTGCTCGGCAAGGCCTGAAACCAGGGCCTCTGCAGTAGCGGGCTCGCCCGCAAAGACGGTACTGCTCAGCCGTGGCTGATCACCCGTCTCCGGCAGTCTTCCGGCCCCACAACCCGGCCATCCTGCGCCCGTACCAGCAGCGTCTCGATCGGCTTGCCGCTGGCGCTGTCGAGTAGCTCCGAGCGCGCCTCCCCCGCCTCGAACAAAAACCGCTCCCCCCACTGCCGCAGCCCCACCACGATCGGAAACACCGACCGCCCTTTGTCGGTGAGCACATATTCCTTGTAGGCACTGCCATCTGATGCTGGCTGCAGCTGCAGCAGGCCGCTTTCCAGCAAAAGCTTGAGCCGCGTTGCGAGGATGTTCTTCGCCAGCCCCAGGTTCTTTTGAAATTCACTGAAGCGGCGCAGGCCGTCGAAGGCATCGCGCAGGATCATCAGCGCCCAACGGTCGCCCAATACTTCCAGGGCCCGCGCTACAGGACATTGAGCGTTCACGTCATCGAGCATCGGGTGCAACCTTTGGTGATCATCTGGTTGCAGATTAAAACCACATTTGCTAAATAGCCAGCATGTGGTTTCAATTTGAAACCAGAAGCGCTGGAGCTGAGCCGATGAACGATGTGCTGACCCGCGGGATAACCCTGCTGCTCGCCGCCACCTGCGCCATGGCCGTGGCCACGGTCTATTTCGCCCAACCTTTGCTCGAGTCGATCGCGGCCGACCTGGGCGTGCCTCAGGCACGGATTGGCTGGGTTGTCGGTGCCACCCAGGCGGGTTACGCGCTGGGGCTGATGCTGATCGTGCCGCTCGGTGACTTGTTCGACCGCAAGCGCCTGGTATTGGGCCAGTTGCTGGTCGCGGCGCTGGCGCTGGCCGCCGTTGGCCTGGCGCAGAACTGGGCGGTAATGCTTGCCGCTTTGGCCGTGGTCGGGCTGATGGCGGTGATGGTGCAGGTGATGGTGGCGTATGTCGCGGTCCTTGCCTCACCCGCCCGCCAGGGGCAGGCCGTGGGTACGGTCACCAGCGGTGTCGTGCTGGGCATTCTGCTGGCGCGCCTGGTGTCCGGTGCGCTTGCCGATGTGGCGGGTTGGCGCAGCGTCTACTTCGTGGCGGCGGGGTTGCTGTTGCTGATGGCCGTTGTGCTCTGCCTTTGCTTGCCACCAGGGCGCCGCCCGCAGCATCGATCAGGTTACCTGGCGCTGATCGGCTCGCTGTTCAGCCTGTACCGGCAGGACCGCTTGCTGCGCCGGCGCGGCCTGTTCGGCCTGTTGATCTTTGCCGCGTTCAGCGTGCTGTGGAGCAGCATGGTCTTGCCCCTGGGGGCCGCACCTTTGGCGTTGAGCCACAGCGAAATCGGCCTGTTCGGCCTGGCAGGCATTGCCGGTACGTTGGCGGCGTCGCGCGCAGGGCGTTTGGCTGATCAGGGGTTGGGAGAGCGCACCACGGGCCTGGCGCTGGCACTGCTGACGCTGTCATGGCTGCCGACAGCCTTCGTCGGGCAATCGTTGATGGCTTTCACCCTGGGTGTGCTGATGCTGGACTTCGCCGTGCAGGCGGTGCACGTCACCAACCAGAGCCTGTTGTTGGCCGGGCGGAGCGAGCTGGCCAGCCGGTTGATCGGCGCCTACATGTGCAGTTATGCGATTGGCAGCGGGCTTGGCGCGGTGCTGGCGAGCTGGATGTATACCCGTTGGGGCTGGGGCGCAGTGTGTGCGCTGGGGATGTCGTTCAGCGCGCTGGCGCTGGGTTACTGGCTGTGGCTGCAAACAGAAAGGGCGGCCTCGGCCGCCCTGTCTCGCAGTGGTCAGAACTTGTAGCCAAGGCCGACCATGTAGACCCACGGGTCGACTTCCACATTGACCTTGGTCTTGCTGTAACCCAGCGCGCTCGGGCCGTCGACGCTGGCCTTGGTGTCGATGTCGACGTACCAGACCGAGGCGTTGACCAGCAGGTTGTCGGTCAGCATGTAGTCCATGCCCAACTGGCCGGCGATACCCACCGAGTCCTGCAGCTTGAGGTTGCTGAAGCCCTGTTGCTTGCGCGCGCTGCTCAGGTCTTCATCGAAGAACAGGGTGTAGTTGATGCCGATACCCGCGTAAGGCTGGAAGCGCGAGTTCGGCGCCATCGGGTAGTACTGCAGCGACAGGGTCGGTGGCAGTTGCTTGATGTCGGCCAGCTTGCCGTCCAGGCCGCCGCCCAGGCCTTTGACGCCAACGGTGTGCTGGAACGGCGTGGCGGCCAGCAGCTCAAGGCCGATGTGGTCGGTGAGCATGTAGGCGAAGGTCAGGCCCAACTGGGTGTCGCTGTCCAGGGTTGCCTTGGTGCCCGACACCTTGTTGCCGTCGAACTTCAGGTCGCCGCTGCTTTCGTTTGGGGCGGTGGTGATAGCGCCTGCGCGCAGGATCATATCCCCCGCCTGATAGGCGTGGGCGGCAGGGGCGACGAGCGCAAGGGCCACAAGCGAGGCGCCGAGCAAGGACTTGTTCATGGAAGCTCCCAAAGGACGTTATCAATCGAGTAGTCCAATGGTACGGAGCCGTCTAAACCGATTGTTTGACCCAGCTCAAAGAACTGCGTTCACGAATTCGAAACAGTTCTCACTTCAAGTCATAAACGTATATTTTCTCGGCTTCCATCTGGTACCCAGCGTCGGCCAGTTCGCTGCTGGAGGCTCTAACCTGCAGCTTTCCTTCGATCCAGTAGGGCTGGTAGAGGTCTTCGACGCGAACGCCCATCTCGCTGAAAATATGCACGATCTGGTTGGAGGGCGGGGGTGGCACATGGATGCAGGCGCCGTAGTAAGGCACCAGCAGAAATTCGGTGGTGCGGCCTTCTTCGCTGACTTCCAGCGGCACGATGTAGCCAGGCAGCTTGATCTGCTGGCCATCCAGGCCTTTGACCACGGGCGCATCCGGCGCTTGCTGGCGGGCTGGTGGCGCCGATTCGGCAGACAGTGCGTTGCTCAGCTGCGACATGTCATGCAGCGGTGCCAGCTGCGGCGGGATGACCGGCGCCCCTTCCGGGATCAGCGCGGGCCAGTCGAGTTCGCGGGGTTCCGCCGCCCAGGTATGGGCGGCGAACATCAGCAGGGTTAAAAACAGCGCGCGGAGCATGGCGTTTTCTCAGAGGTGAATCGACAAGCCATCAGCCAGCGACTGCCGGTAGGCGCGCCAGGCCGGCACGCTGCCCATCAGCAGCGCTGCGCCGAGGATGATAGCCAGCAACGTCCACTCGTGCGCGCTGGGCCAGGCCAATGGCAGGTACAACCCGTAGTTGGCCTGCACGTAACCTTGGGCAAGGGCGATACCGGCGTATAGCAGGCCAAGCCCGGCTACGATCCCGGCAGCCGCCAGCGCCAGTGCTTCAAGCACCAGCAACCCAGCAATGTGCCATGGCCGGGCACCCACCGAGCGCAAGATCGCCATCTCCCGGCGACGCTCGTTGAGGCTGGTGAGGATCGCCGTGAGCATGCCGATCAGGCCGGTCAGCACGACGAACAGCGAGACCACGAACAGCGCCTGTTCGGCAGTGCCCATCAGGCTCCACAGCTCCTGCAGTGCCACCCCCGGCAAAATCGCCAGCAGCGGTTCGTTGCGGTATTCGTTGATCTCGCGCTGCAGGCTGAAGGTGGCGATCTTGTTGTTCAAGCCGAGCATGAATGCGGTGATCGCAGCGGGCTGCAGGTCCATGCCACGCGCCTGATCGGCACTGATGCGCCCGGCGCCACGGGCCGGCACGCCGTTGTGCCAGTCGATATGGATCGCCTCCATGCCTGCCAGGCTGATGTGCAAGGTGCGGTCGACCGGCGTGCCGGTGCGTTTCAGCACGCCGACCACGGTGAAGGGTTTGTCGTCGTGCTTGACCAGGCTGATCGCTGCTACGCCATGTGCCAGCACCAGCTTGTCGCCCAGCTTGTAGTGCAAGGCCTCGGCGACTTCTGCGCCAAGCACCACTTCGAACGGGTCGTCGGCAAACTCACGGCCTTGGCTCAGCGCCAGGTGCTGCCTGCGCCCATATCGATAGTGGCTGAAATAGTCGCCGGTGGTGCCCATCACCCGGTAGCCGCGGTGCGAGTCGCCTAGCGAAATAGGAATAGCCCACTTCACCCGCGGGTCCTGGGCGTAATGCTGGTAGCTGTCCCAGCGAATGTTGTTGGTGGCGTTGCCGATGCGGAACACCGAATACAACAGCAGGTTCACCGAACCTGAGCGGGCGCCGACGATCAGGTCGGTACCGCTGATGGTGCTGGCGAAGCTGGCGCGGGCTTCGGTACGCACGCGCTCTACGGCCAGCAGCAGGCACACCGACAGGGCGATGGCGAACGCGGTAAGAAAGGCGGTGAAGCGACGGTTGGCCAGGCTGGCCAGGGCAAGACGAAGCAGGTACATCAGGCCTCCCGGGGCTTGGCGGCGCGGTTGAGTTCGGCCAGTGAAAGGTGGCGGTCGAACAGCGGCGCCAGGCTCTGGTCATGGCTGACGAACAACAGGCTGGAGCCAGCCGCCCGACACTCGGTGAACAGCAGGCGGATGAACGCTTCGCGGGTGTCGGCGTCCAGTGCCGAGGTTGGCTCGTCGGCGATCACCAGTTCGGGCTGGCCGATCAGCGCGCGGGCCGCAGCCACGCGCTGCTGCTGGCCGATCGACAGGCTGTCAGCGCGCCGCGCAAGCATGGCCGGGTGGTCCAGGCCCAGGTGCGCCAGCAGCTCGGTGGCGGCCTGGTCGACACTGCCGTGACGCTGGCGCGCACGTTCGGCGCGGCTGCGCGAGAAGCGGCAGGGCAGCTCGACATTTTCGCGCACCGAAAGAAACGGCAGCAGGTTGAACTGCTGGAAGATATAGCCGGTGTGGTCCACCCGGAAGCGGTCCCGGGCGCCTTGGCCCAACGCAGCGAGGTCCTGGCCGAGCAACCGGATACGCCCCTGGCCAGGCAAATGGACCCCGCCCAACAAGCCCAGCAAGGTGGTCTTGCCGCTGCCGCTGGGGCCTTTGAGGAACAACGCCTCACCGGCATCCAGGCGAAACGCCGGGATGTCCAGCAGTGTGAGCTGGTTGGGCCAGGCGAACACCACGTCCTGCAGTTCGATCAACGGCAGGCTCATTCAGAACGCGACCATCGCTTTGGCGGGCGAGGTTTCCACGCCTTTCTGGCCGTTGGGGCCGATCAGCTGCACGTTGATTTTCTGTGTGGCGGGAAAAGCCTTGAACAGCGGCGCAAGGTCGAGCTGGGTGAGTTTCTCAGGTGCCGAGCAGTTCAGCTGATAATGGGCACCGATGTCGCTGTGCGGGTGGGTGTGCTCGTGCTCATCGCCGTCGTCATCCTTTACCGCATCCCCGAACAGCGGGCTCTCAAGCTCCTGAGCGTCTTCCTTGCAGCCTGCCGCCGCCGCCAGGCCAAACAGTTTCAGCGGTTGTTCGAGCTGCTGGCGCACGGCAGCGACCTTGGCCTTGTCGGCATCAGTACTGGCCGCGTGCTCGAAGCCGACCAGGTTCATTGCCGGGCTGTCCAGCTCCAGCTCCAGCGTATTGCCATCGAGCACGGCGTTGAGCTTGGCCACGCCATGCTCATGGGCACCGAGCGTGCCATGGGCGTGGTCGTGATCATGGTCGTCGTGGGCATGGGCAACGGCCAGGGGCAGCAGAGCGAAAGGCAGGGCGAGCAGCAGGCGACGCATGGACGACTCCAGGAGCGGGCTGGGGATGATTTGGTAATGTTATAACAACTTTTCTCTTGGCCGCCAGCCTGCGTGGCGCAGGTTTCATGTTGATGTAGCATGGCTCTATTGACCTGCGTGCAAGGAAAACATCGTGAGAATACGTGGACAGATCGGCAACTGGCCGGTGGACCTGACCCTCGAGCTGGAGCCGGCGGAGTGGGCACAGTTGGGGCGGCAGCTGGAAGCGCCCGTAGTTGCAGAAGCTACGTCGACGGCCATGCCGGCAGCGCCGCGTCAGGATGACGGGCAGTGGACCGCAGCGCGTGAGGTGCTGCGCGCGGCGGGGCAGATGAACGGGCCAGAATTGCTGGACCGGCTGGAAGGGCTGGCGGGCAGTACTGCGGCCGGCAAGCGGTTGCTGGTGCGGTTGCGGCACAGCAGTGAGGTGAAGGTAGAGAGTGGCGCGGATGCGCCGGTGTATCACTGGGTCGGATAAAGTTGCTGGCCTGTCCGGGCCTCTTCGCGGGGCAAGCCCACAGGTTGACCGTAGACCTGAGAACAGCGCGGTACCTGTGGGAGCGGGCTTGCCCCGCGAACGAGGGCGGAGCCCTCGCCTGATGCGAGGGTCAGAACAGGGCCGAAGACAGCCGGCGGCGGTAAACACCTACCAACGGATGGTCGCTACCTAGCAGCTCGAACACTTGCAGCAGCGCCTTTTGCGGCAACCCGTTCTCATACGCCCGGTTACGCTGGAACAGTTTCAACAGCCCATCCAGCGCCGCTTCATACTGCTGGCGCGCCAGTTGCTGAATGCTCAGCTGGTAGGCCGCTTCGTCATCCTGCGGGTTCTGCGCCAGGCGGCTTTTCAGGTCGGCCACTTCCGGCAGGCTCTCAGCCTGGCGCAGGAACGTCAGCTGAGCCTTGGCACCGGCCAGCGCCGCCTTGTGCTCGTCGGTCTTCACCGCATCCAGTACGACCTGGGCTTCACCCAGTTCGCCACGCTCTGCCAGGCAGCGGGCATACAAGATCAGCGCCTCGGCATTGCTGTTGTCTTCACCCAGCAGCACCTGCAGCAAGGCTTCGGCCTCGGCAAAACGGCTTTCGGCGAACAGCGCCTTGGCCTGCTCCAGTGGCGAAGCGGCTGGGGCGGCAGGCATTTGCACGTGCGGTTCGAGCATGGCGCGGATGCCCGACTCCGGCTGCGCACCGGCAAAGCCATCGACCGGTTGGCCGTCCTTGAACAGCACCACGGTCGGCAGGCTGCGAATGCCGAACTGGGCGACCACCTGCTGCTCCACGTCGCAGTTGATCTTGGCCAGCAGCAGCTCGCCCTGATATTCCTCGGTGATCTTCGCCAGCAGCGGCATCAGCGCCTTGCACGGCGCGCACCATTCGGCCCAGAAGTCCACCAGGACCGGCTTGTGGAAGGAGTTCTCGATGACCAGTTGCTGGAAGTTGGCATCGGTGGCATCGAAGATGTACGGCAGATCTTTACTAGGAGCTTGGCTCATCGCGACTCTCGCAAAACCGTGAATCGCACCACTATAAAGGCTCGCGGCTGGCGTGGTACAGGCTGACCCGGCGGAATTCGTGCGGCTCGGCCAGGTCCGGCAGGGTCAGCGCATCGAGCACGCCCAGTTGCCGGTACAGCGGGTGGCTGAAGTCGCGCACCCGCGAGTCGGCCACCAGGGCCTGGCGACCACGGCCCAGGAAGGCATCGAGCAGCGGCAGGTTGGCGCGGTCGTAGAGCACGTCGGCGACCAGGATCAGGTCGAAGCGGTCTGCCTCGGCGAAAAAATCACTGCTGTAGCCGAGCTCCACGCCATTGAGCAAGGCATTGGCCTGGCAGGCTTGCAGCGCCAACGGGTCGAGGTCGCAGGCCACCACTTCGGTTGCCCCGGCCCGGGCAGCGGCAATCCCGGCAATGCCCGAGCCTGCGCCAAAGTCCAGCACGCGTTTGCCGGCTACCCACTCGGGGTGTGCGGCCAGGTAACGGGCCATGGCCAGGCCGCTGGCCCAGCAGAAGCTCCAGTACGGCGGGTCCTCGAGAATGCGCCGGGTTTCTTCCATGCTGAAGGCGCGGTCCATGTTCTGGTCGTCGATCAGCCACAGCTTGAGTGCGCATTCCGGCAGTTCACTGACCACCAGGCGCGCTTCACCAATCAGGCCGCTGAGGGCCTGTTGCAGGGCAAGTGGCGCCACTTACGGTGCCTTTTCGAACTGCAGCGGGCCGGTGGCCTGGGTTTGCGCTTGCGTGATGCGCACCGGTGGCAGGTGCAGGATCAACTGCCCGGAGTTGCTGGCGCGGCCGCGCAGTTCCACCCTGGCGCCGGCCGGGAAGGCCTCAGGGTTGAAACGCAGCTGGTAGGGCAAGGCCTGGCCGGTACCCGTCAGGGTGCTGCTGGCCAGCAACTGTTGCGGGCGGCCGCGCTCGTCGATCACCAGCAGTGCCAGCTCCACGTCCGCGCCAGCAGGGATAGCCATCAAGGTCCCGCTCAGCTCGCGCTGGTAGGCCGGCAAGGGGCCGAGCGGCTGGGCTTTTTTCGCCACCTTGGCAGGTACTGGCGCGGGGGCTTGTTCAGTCTTGGGCCGGTCACTGCCGCAGGCAGTGAGCAAGGCGGCGCAGCACAGCACGGCGAGCGCTCGAAGATGCATGGGGTAGTCCTTCACGGGCAGAATTCTATGGATGTTAACCCCTTTGGCTTGTCTTGCCAGTGGGATGCGCTACCATGGCCCTCCCTTTTTTTGTTGCCTGCCACCATGCACTGTCCGTTTTGCGGTGCCAACGACACCAAGGTCATCGACTCGCGCCTGGTCGCCGAGGGCGAGCAAGTGCGCCGCCGTCGCGAATGCGTCGCCTGCGGTGAGCGCTTCACCACCTTCGAAACCGCCGAATTGGTACTGCCCCGGCTGATCAAGCAGGACGGTACCCGCCAGCCCTTCGACGAAGACAAGCTGCGTGCAGGCATGCAGCGCGCGCTGGAAAAGCGCCCGGTCAGCGTTGAACGCCTGGAGGCGGCGCTGGCGCATATCAAGAGCCGCCTGCGCGCCACCGGCGAGCGTGAGGTGAAGTCGCTGGTGGTCGGTGAGCTGGTGATGGCCGAGCTGCGCAAGCTCGATGAAGTCGCCTATATCCGTTTCGCTTCGGTGTACCGGCGCTTCCAGGACCTCGACGAATTCCGCGAAGAAATCGACCGCCTGGCCCGCGAGCCGGCTAAAGAGTGAGCATGCCGAGCCAGACCGCGATCCTCGACGCCCATTACATGGCCCGTGCCCTGGAGCTTGCCCGCAAGGGGGTGTACACCACCCACCCCAACCCGCGCGTGGGGTGCGTGATTGTTCGCGATGGTGAGGTGGTCGGCGAGGGCTGGCACGTGCGCGCCGGCGAACCGCATGCCGAGGTGCATGCCCTGCGCCAGGCCGGTGAGCGTGCCCGCGGTGCCTGTGCCTATGTAACCCTTGAGCCGTGCAGCCATCATGGCCGCACGCCGCCGTGCGCCGAAGCGCTGGTGAACGCGGGCGTGGCGCGCGTGGTGGCCGCCATGCAGGACCCCAACCCTCAGGTCGCAGGCCAAGGCCTGCAGCGCCTGGCGGATGCCGGCATCGAAGTCGCCAGCGGCGTGCTCGAAGCAGAGGCGCGCGCGCTCAACCCCGGCTTCCTCAAACGCATGGAACACGGCCTGCCATTCGTCCGGGCCAAGCTCGCCATGAGCCTGGACGGTCGCACCGCCATGGCCAGCGGCGAAAGCCAGTGGATCACCGGCCCCGCCGCCCGTTCTGCGGTGCAGCGCCTGCGGGCCCGCGCCAGTGTGGTGCTGACCAGCGCCGCCAGTGTGCTGGCCGACAACGCACGGATGACCGTGCGCGCTGCCGAGCTGGGGCTGGATGAAGAGACCACCGCGCTGGCCCTGAGCCGCACGCCGCTGCGTGTGCTGATCGACGGCCGCCTGCGCTTGCCGCTGGATGCAGCGTTCTTCCGGGCCGGCCCGGCCCTCGTGGTGACCGCCCTGGGCAGTGATCCGCGCTACGCCGAAGCCGGCCACGAACTGCTGAGCCTGCCCGGTAGCGGCGGCCACGTCGATCTGCTGGCCCTGATGCAGGCGCTGGCGGCCCGCGGCGTCAACGAAATCCTGCTGGAAGCCGGCGCCGGCCTGGTCGGCGCCTTCGCCCAACAAGGCCTGGTCGACGAGTACCAGCTGTTCGTCGCTGGCACGTTCCTCGGCTCGCAGGCACGCCCATTGCTGGACTGGCCGCTGAGCAGGATGAGCGAAGCGCCACGGCTGAAAATCACCGAAATGCGCGCAGTGGGCGATGACTGGCGGGTCACGGCCATCCCTCTGCCGGCGCCCGGCGTATAATGCCGGGCTTGCCCCGCGCAAACCGTTTTTGAGGAAGACCCCATGTTCACCGGCATCATCGAATCCATCGGCACCATTCGCAGCATGACCCCCAAGGGCGGTGACGTGCGCGTTTACGTCGAAACCGGCAAGCTCGACCTGGGTGACGTCAAGCTCGGCGACAGCATCGCCGTCAATGGCGTATGCCTGACCGCCGTCGAACTGCCGGGTAACGGTTTCTGGGCCGACGTCAGCGTCGAGACCCTCAAGCGCACCGCCTTCATCGACCTCAAGAGCGGCAGCAAGGTCAACCTGGAAAAAGCCCTGACCCCGACCACCCGCCTGGGCGGCCACCTGGTCAGCGGCCACGTCGACGGTGTCGGCGAAATCATCTCGCGCGCCGATAACGCCCGCGCCATCCAGTTCCGCGTGCGTGCGCCCAAGGAGCTGGCCAAGTACATCGCCCACAAGGGTTCGATCACCGTCGACGGCACCAGCCTGACGGTCAATGAGGTCAATGGCGCCGAATTCGAGCTGACCATCGTCCCGCACACCCTGTCCGAAACCATCATGGCCGACTACCGCGCAGGGCGTCGGGTAAACCTTGAGGTCGACCTGCTGGCCCGTTACCTGGAGCGTCTGCTGCTGGGTGACAAGGCTGCCGAACCGAGCAAGGGCAGTGGCATTACCGAAAGCTTCCTGGCCGCCAACGGCTTCTTGAAATCCTGATTGAGAAGGGGGTGCCGCGTGGCGCTCAACAGCATCGAAGAACTGGTCGAAGACATCCGCCAGGGCAAAATGGTCATCCTCATGGATGACGAAGACCGCGAGAACGAAGGCGATATCATCATGGCGGCCGAGTGCTGCCTGCCTGAGCACATCAACTTCATGGCCAAGCATGCCCGCGGTCTGATCTGCATGCCGATGACCCGCGAGCGCTGCGAAACGCTGAAGCTGCCGCTGATGGCTCCGCGCAACGGCTCGGGCTTCGGCACCAAGTTCACCGTCTCGATCGAAGCTGCCGAAGGCGTCACCACCGGCATTTCCGCTGCCGACCGTGCGCGTACCGTGCAGGCTGCTGCCGCCAAGGACGCCAAGGCCGAAGACATTGTCAGCCCCGGCCACATCTTCCCGCTGATGGCCCAGCCCGGCGGTACCCTGGCCCGTGCCGGCCACACCGAAGCGGCCTGCGACCTGGCGCGCATGGCGGGCTTCGAGCCGAGCGGCGTCATCTGCGAAGTGATGAACGACGACGGCACCATGTCGCGCCGCGCCGAGCTGGAAGTGTTCGCCGCCGAGCACGGCCTGAAGATCGGCACCATCGCCGACCTGATCCACTACCGCATGATCCACGAGCGCACCGTGCAGCGCGTGTCCGAGCAGCCGATCGAAAGCGAGCTGGGCGAGTTCAACCTGGTCACCTACCGCGACGCGGTGGAAGGCGATGTGCACATGGCCCTGACCCTGGGCAAGATCTGCGCCGAAGAGCCGACCCTGGTGCGCGTGCACAACATGGACCCGCTGCGCGACCTGCTGATGGTCAAGCAACCGGGCCGCTGGAGCCTGCGCGCGGCCATGTCCGCCGTGGCCGAGGCCGGCAGCGGCGTGGTGCTGCTGCTGGGCCACCCGCTGGACGGCGACGTGCTGCTGGCGCACATCCGCGAAAGCGCCGGCGACGCCCCGACCAAGGCCCCGACCACTTACAGCACCGTCGGTGCCGGCTCGCAGATCCTGCGTGACCTCGGTGTGCGCAAGATGCGCCTGATGAGTTCGCCGATGAAGTTCAATGCGATATCCGGATTCGATCTGGAAGTTGTAGAATACGTGCCCTCCGAGTGACTTGAGGCGGCGCTTGCGCCCTCACGCTCGAGTCCAAACCCTCCCGAGGCCGCCAGTGCGCGGCCTCGCTCTTGAAGATGAGAACATCGGAATGACCCTGAAGACCATCGAAGGTACCTTCATCGCCCCCAAAGGTCGCTATGCTTTGGTGGTTGGCCGCTTCAACAGCTTCGTCGTCGAAAGCCTGGTAAGCGGTGCCGTTGATGCCCTGGTACGCCACGGCGTCAGCGAAAGCGACATCACCATCATCCGTGCCCCGGGCGCGTTCGAAATCCCGCTGGTGGCACAGAAAGTCGCCCAGCAAGGCGAATACAACGCGATCATCGCCCTGGGCGCAGTGATCCGCGGCGGTACCCCGCACTTCGAATACGTGGCGGGCGAATGCACCAAGGGCCTGGCCCAGGTGTCCATGGAGTTCGGCGTGCCGGTGGCCTTCGGCGTCCTGACCGTCGACTCCATCGAGCAAGCCATCGAGCGTTCCGGCACCAAGGCCGGTAACAAAGGTGCTGAAGCTGCCCTGTCCGCACTGGAAATGGTCAGCCTGCTGGCGCAGTTGGAGGCCAAGTGATTAGCGACGAAAGCGATCGTTTCAACCCGCGCGATCCAAAACCTGCGGATGCCGGCAAGCCATCGAAAAGCGCCAAGCGCCGCGAAGCCCGCAAGCTCGCGACCCAGGCCCTGTACCAGTGGCACATGGCTCAGCATTCGCTGAACGAGATCGAAGCGCAGTTCCGGGTCGATAACGATTTTACCGATGTCGACGGTGCCTACTTCCGCGAGATCCTGCATGGGGTCCCGGCGATCAAGGGCGAAATCGACAGCGCACTGAAGCCGTGCATGACCATGACCCTCGAAGAACTCGACCCGGTCGAGCTGGCCGTGCTGCGCCTGTCCACCTGGGAGCTGATCAAGCGGGTCGACGTACCGTACCGCGTTGTGATCAACGAAGGCGTGGAACTGGCCAAGGTTTTCGGCGCCACCGACGGCCACAAGTTCGTCAACGGCGTGCTGGACAAGCTGGCACCTTCGCTGCGCGAAGCAGAAGTCAAGGCGAACAAGCGCTGATCCTGGCGCTGTCGAGCCATGGGTGAGTTCGAGCTGATCAACCACTACTTTGCCGCCGCGCCCTGTGCGCAGGGCGGTGAGGGCGTGGCCCTGGGTATCGGCGACGACTGCGCCTTGCTCGACCTTCCCCCCGGCGAGCAACTGGCGGTGTCCACCGACACCCTGGTGGCCGGGGTGCACTTCCCGGCGGTCTGCGACCCGTGCCTGCTTGGCCAGCGTTCATTGGCCGTGGCGGCCAGCGACCTGGCGGCCATGGGTGCCCACGCCATCGGCTTCACCCTCGCCCTGACCCTGCCCGATGTCGGCCCTGACTGGCTCGCAGCCTTTGCCAACGGCCTTAGCCGCATGGCCGAGCGTTGCCGCATGAGCCTGATTGGCGGCGACACCACACGCGGCCCCCTGAGCATTACCGTCACCGTGTTCGGTCGCGTGCCGGCCGGTCAGGCCCTGCGCCGCAGCGGTGCGCGGCCGGGCGACCTGCTGTGTGTCGGTGGCGTGCTGGGCAAGGCGGCAGGTGCGTTGCCACTGGTGCTGGGCGAGCGCGAAGCGCCGGCCGAGCAGGCCGAGCCGCTGCTGGCCCATTACTGGTCGCCGCTGCCGCAGCTCGACCTCGGCCTGCGTTTGCGCGGCCTGGCCACGTCGGCGCTGGACATTTCCGATGGCCTGCTGGCCGATTGCGGCCATATCGCCAAGGCCTCCAGGGTCGCGCTCGAGGTGAACCAGGCGCAGGTGCCAGGGTCTCCTGCACTAGAGGCTTTTCTCGGCCGCGACGCGGCGGTGCGGGCGGCGCTCACCGGTGGCGACGACTACGTGCTGGCATTCACCTTGCCGCCGGAGGCACTTTCAGCCCTGGCCGATGCCGGCGTGCATGTGATCGGCCGGGTGTGCGAAGGGCAGGGCGTCATCCTGCGTGACCCGCAGGGCCAGGACATCACCCCCGTACAGCGGGGCTATCAACACTTTAGGGAGACACCGTGACCGACCACCCGAACCAGGTGCCTGCGGAGTTCGTTCCGCCATCGGTCTGGCGCAACCCGTGGCACTTCATCGCCTTTGGCTTCGGCTCTGGCACCCTGCCCAAAGCCCCCGGTACCTGGGGGTCGATGGTGGCCATTCCGTTCATCCCGCTGTGGCAGATGCTGCCCGATTGGGGGTACTGGCTGCTGTTGGGCGTGACCATGCTGTTCGGCTTCTGGCTGTGCGGCAAGGTGGCGAATGACTTGCGTGTACACGACCATGAAGGCATTGTCTGGGACGAGATGGTCGGCATGTGGATCACCCTGTGGCTGGTGCCCGAAGGGTGGCAGTGGATCCTCGCTGGGTTCCTGATGTTCCGCTTCTTCGACATCCTCAAGCCGTGGCCGATTCGCTGGATCGATCGCCACGTGCACGGCGGTGTCGGCATCATGCTCGACGATATCCTGGCCGGTGTCTTTGCCTGGCTGGGCATGCAGGTTCTGGTGTGGGCGGTTGGCTGAGACAGGGAGCGCTTTGATGGCCATACGGACTGTGCTGCTGGCAATGATGCTTGGCCTTGCCCCATGGGTGGCGGCGGCGGAGGGGACGCCGAAGCAGGTCCATCTGGTCAGCGAAGAATGGCTCGACTACACCAATGCCGATGGCAGCGGCGTAGCCTGGGATGTGCTGCGCAAGGTGTTCGAGCCAGCAGGGGTGAAGGTGGTGGCGCAAAGCGCGCCTTACAGCCGGGCAGTTGGGCTGGTCAAGCGCGGCGAGGCCGATGCCTGGGTCGGCTCGTACAAGGATGAGAACGAAGACAACCTCTACCCGCGCTGGCACTTCGACATGGACCATATCTATGCCTTGGGCCTTGCCAGCAAGCCTGTGCCAACCCTGAACACCGTCGGCCAGTACCGCCTGGCATGGGTACGCGGCTATGACTACAGCAGCTACCTGCCGAACGCCAAGACCTTCCGCGAAATCCAGCGCCGCGAGGGCATCCTGCCGATGCTCGAGCATGATCGGGTGGACTTCTACATCGATGCACTGACCGAGGTGGACTACGTGCTCGGCCAGAGCCCCCAGCCCGAGCGCTTCCGCCGCACCCACGTGGCCGAACTGCCGCTGTACCTGGCGTTCGCCCGCAACGACCAGGCCAGGGCTTTGCGAGACCTGTTCGACCGGCGCATGGACGAGCTGGTGCGCAGTGGCGAGCTGCGGCCGATTTTCGAGCACTGGAAACAGCCGTATCCATTCGCTACCGACAGCCAGCCGCAGTGATGCCACCCTGCTCAGCATCGAACTTTTCGATCTTAAGCCACGGTATTCAACGAGCGCGCAGCCGCCGACCTGCTGATACAATCGCTTCACGAGAAATTTCCTACTTATCCAGGAGCACAACGTGCCCGTCGTCTTTGTTGCCGCCTCTAAACTCCCGACGCCTTTTGCGACTTTCACCATGCATGGTTTCCTCGAAGAAGCCACCGGCCGTGAGCACGTGGTGCTCAGCCTGGGTGATATTGCCGACGGCGAGCCGGTGCTGGGGCGCCTGCACTCCGAGTGCCTGACCGGCGATGCCTTGTTCAGCCAGCGTTGCGACTGCGGTTCGCAACTGGAAGCCGCTTTGCAGGCGATCGCCCGTGAAGGCCGTGGTGTGCTGCTGTACCTGCGCCAGGAAGGCCGTGGCATTGGTTTGTTGAACAAGATCCGCGCCTACGAGCTGCAGGACGGTGGTGCCGACACCGTCGAGGCCAACGAGCGTCTGGGCTTTGCCGCCGACCAGCGTGATTATGCGATTTGCCTGCCGATGCTCGAGCACCTGGGCGTTAAATCGCTGCGCCTGATGACCAACAACCCGCGCAAGGTCAAAGCGCTGACCGACATGAACATCAAGGTCGCCGAGCGCGTGCCGCTGCACACCGGCCACAACCCGCACAACCGCTACTACCTGGCCACCAAGGCCGACAAACTGGGCCACATGCTGGGTAACGAGCACCAGGGCGAGGTGCCCCAGGCGTGACCCGGGGCGAGGTGAAGCGGCGCCTGGCGCTGGCCTGGTGGCAATACCTGGCGGTCGGCGTGGTGCCGCTGCCGGTCATGGCCTGGGCCTTTGGTGGTGGCGATGCGCTGATCCCGGTGCTGGCCATGCCGCTGTTCATCGCGGGCGCGGCGACCATGTTCCTGAGCCTGCCGCGCTTTGGTGCCTACAAACGTTCTTTGATTGCGGCCTCCAAGGTCATGGGCACTGCTGAAGAGCCCGAGGCCTGGATCGAGTTGGCGCGGGTGCGTCGTATGGCGATGCTGTACGCCTGCTTCCCTGCTTGGGTGGGCGCGCTGTCGGTGCTGGTGGGGCTTGAGGCGGTTCCGCAGATCCTTCTGGCGCTGTCCACCGTGGTCATCCTTTACCTCTACCGCATTCCGCGTCAGCTGGGCTGATGCGCATCCTGCTCTGCCTGCTGACGCTGCTGGCCTGCACCGCCCGGGCTGGCGAGCCCTTGCGCGTGGTCAGCCTCGCACCCTCGATGAGCGAGATCATGCTTGAACTGCAGGCCGATGACCTGCTGGTGGGCGTGCTCGATGGCGGCGAGCGGCCAGCGGCGCTGCGCAACCTGCCTTCGGTGGGGCGCCAGGGGCAACTGGACATGGAGCGCTTGCTGAGCCTCAAGCCGGACCTGTTGTTGTTCTGGCCTGGCAGCGTGGTGCCGGCCCAGCGCGATCAGCTCAAGCGCCTGGGCATTGCCATGTATAGCGCCGAACCCCACACCCTTGACCAGCTACTCGAACAGATCGAGGCCATTGGCGTGCGGGTCGGGCGGGCAGAGCAGGGGCGGCGCTACGTGACGGGCTTGCGTGAGCGCTTGGCGCAGTTGCGCCAGCAGTATCGGCGCGAGCAGCCGCTGCGGGTGTTCTATCAGGTCTGGGACCGGCCGTTGTACACCTTGGGTGGGCGCCAGGTGGTCAGCGACGCCTTGGCGGTGTGCGGGGCGCGCAACATCTTCGCCGACTTGAGCCAGCCGGCCCCGCAGGTGAATGTCGAGTCGGTGCTGCTGGGTGATCCGCAGGTGATCCTTGCCGGCGATGCGGCGCAGCTTGCCAGCTGGAAGGCCTGGCCACGCCTCAGTGCGGTGGCCAGTAACAGCTTGCTGGTGGTGCCGGACAAGGGCCTGGAGCGGCCCAGCGGGCAAATGATCGAAGCCACTGTCCGCCTGTGCGCGTTGCTTGCGGCTAAAGCGCCGGTGTCCAGGTGACGCTGAACAGCGCTGTGCGGCCTTCTTCGCGGTAGCCGTAGCTGGCGCCTTCGTAGCTGTACAGTGCGCGGCTGTAGCCCTTGTCCAGCAGGTTGTCCAGCTTCAACTCCAGTTTCAGCTCATCCGTCGCAGCCCAGCTGCCACGCAGGCCCAGCAGGCCGTAGCCACCCAGGCGGTTGCGGTTGGCCTCGTCGTCGTAGCTGGCGCTGACGGCTTGCCAGCTGCCGCCGACGGTAAAGCGCTCGAACTGACGGTCCAGATCCAGGCTCAAGGTGCGCCGGGCGCGGCGAGCGAGGGTGTGGCCGCTGTCCCGATCACGCGGGTCGATCAACGCCAGGCCGAGCTGGCTTCGCCACTCACCCCACTGCTGATCCAGGGCCATTTCAAAGCCGTTGATGCGTGCCGAGGCAATGTTACGCGGGATCGAGTCCTGCCCGAAGATGATCGCATCGCGCAAATCAGTGCGGTACAGCGAGGCTTCCAGGCGGCTGTCGTGGCTCAGTTGGCTGCGCCACTGCAGCTCGTAACTCTTCGAGTGCTCCGGGTCCAGGTTCGGGTTGCTGAACTGTGGGTAATACAGGTCGTTGAAGGTCGGGGCGCGGAAGCCTTCGCTGTAGGACAGCAGCACATCGTTGTGCGAATTCAACGGTACGGTGACGCTGCCGCTCCAGGTGGTCTGGCCGCCGAACTGCTGGTTCTGGTCGCGGCGCACGCCGAGCTCGGTGGAGAAGTGCTCGGCACTGAAGCGGTGCTGGATGAAGGCGGCGCGGTTCCAGCGGCTGTCCTCGGTGAAGTCGGTGCTGCCGTGCACGCGGTCCTCGTACCAGTCGCCACCCACCAGCAGGTTGTGCTGCTCGGTCAGGGCCAGGTCGTTCTGCCAGGTGACCTGGTCGCGATAGGTGTTGAACACCGAGCGTTCGTCGCTCAGCTTGTCGCGCTTGTCATCCCGGTTTTCGCTGTGGCCCAGCTCCAGGCGGGAATGCCACGCGTCGGTAAGCTGGGCGTCGAAGTAAGTGCCGATGCTACTGACGCTGAAGTCGGTGTAGGGCTTTTGCCCGAAGCTTTCAAACGTCACCGGGTCAAAGCCGCCGAATGGGTTGTCGTACTCACTGCGGCCACGGCTGTCGAGCAGGTTCAGGCCCGCTTCAAAGCGTTCGCCAAAGGTGCGGCTCAGGCTCAGGTTCAGCGATTTGTTGCGGTAGGCATCGTGGTCGCCATCGCTGGCGAAGGACGGCCCGGTGGAGTCGATGCCGGCCGTTTCGTCCAGGCTGGCGCCCAGGTTGAAGCGCGTGGCGCCGTCACCGCCGGACAGGCCCAGGCTGCGTTGCCAGGTGTGGTTGCTGCCTGCGGCCAGGCGCAGGCGCGGTTGCAGGCCGAGGCCAGTGCTGCGGCGGGTGAAGATCTGGATCACGCCGCCGATGGCATCGCTGCCGTAGACCGCCGAGCGTGAGCCGCGCAGTACCTCGACGCGTTCGATCTGTTCGACATCGAGAAACTGCAGGCCGCTGTCGCCGGAGGTGGCATTGGCGATGCGCACGCCATCCACCAGCACCAGGCTCTGGGCGGCCTTGGTGCCACGGATGAAGATACCCGGCAGGCTGCCGCGGCCCCCGGTGGGCGCAACTTGTACGCCCGGTACTCGGCTGAGCAGGTCGGTGACGCTGGTGGGTTGCAGGCGGTCGATGTCGCTGCGGGTGAAGACGGTGTTGGCTGCGCTGGTGGCGGTTCGGGATTCGACCTGGCGGTTGGCGCTGATCAGCACGTCAGGGAGTTTCAGGGCGTCATCGCGGGCAGGTTCTGCTGCTACGGCAGCGGCGGGGACACAGAGCAAGGCGGCAAAGGTCGGGATCTTCATCGGTTTTTCCAAAGCATTCGCGGGGCAAGCCCGCTCCCACAGGTCATGCGCTGAACCCTGTAGGAGCGGGCTTGCCCGCGAAAGGGCCGCAATGCGGCCCCGAGGATTACAAGCCGAGCGTAGCCATGCGGGCCTTCACCGAGGCTTCGATCCCGGCAGCGTCCAGCCCACACTCAGCCAGCATCTGCGCAGGCTTGGCGTGCTCGACATAGATGTCCGGCAGCCCCAGGTGCAGCAGCGGCTTGATCACGGCCTGGCTGGCCAGGAATTCACCGACGGCAGCGCCCGCGCCGCCCATGATGGCGTTCTCTTCGAGGGTGACCAGCAGCTCATGGCTGGCAGCCAGTTCGAGTACCAGCGCCTCGTCCAGCGGCTTGACGAAGCGCATGTCGACCACGGTGGCGTTGATCTGCTCGGCCACCTGCAGCGCTTCGGCCAGTTGCACACCAAACACCAGCAGGGCGACTTTTTCACCCTGGCGGCGGATGACGCCCTTGCCGATCTCCAGGGGTTCCAGGTCGCCGCTGATCGGTGCGTTCGGGCCCGTGCCGCGTGGGTAGCGCACCGCCGCTGGGCCGTTGTACAGGTGCCCGGTACTGAGCATCTTGCGCAGTTCGTTCTCGTCGCTCGGCGTCATCACCAGCATGCCTGGGATGCAGCGCAGGTACGACAGGTCGTAGCTGCCGGCGTGGGTCGGGCCGTCTTCGCCGACCAGGCCTGCACGGTCGATGGCGAACAGCACGTCGAGGTTCTGCACCGCCACGTCGTGGATCAGCTGGTCGTAGGCGCGCTGCAGGAAGGTCGAATAGATCGCCACCACCGGCTTGCTGCCTTCGCACGCCATGCCTGCAGCCAGGGTAACGGCGTGCTGCTCGGCGATGGCGACGTCGAAGTAGCGCTCCGGGAAGCGCTCGCTGAACTCGACCAGGTCGGAGCCTTCCTTCATCGCCGGGGTGATGCCCACCAGCCGGTTGTCGGCTGCGGCCATGTCGCACAGCCACTGGCCGAACACTGCGGAGTACTTCGGCCCGCTGGTCTTCTTCGGCGCTGCCGGCTTGTCGGCAGGCTCGAGTTTGGTGATGGCGTGGTAACCGATCGGGTCGATCTCGGCCGGCGCGAAACCTTTGCCCTTTTTGGTCACCACATGCAGGAACTGCGGGCCCTTGAGGTCACGCATGTTGCGCAGGGTGGCGATCATGGTGGGCAGGTCGTGGCCGTCGATCGGGCCGATGTAGTTCCAGCCCAGCTCTTCGAACAGGGTGCCGGGGACCAGCATGCCCTTGGCGTACTCTTCGGTGCGGCGGGCGATTTCCCAGGCGCCGGGCAGGCGCGACAGCACCTTCTTGCTGCCCTCGCGCATGCTCGCGTAGGTGCGGCTGGAGAGAATCTTGGCCAGGTAGTTGGACAACCCACCGACGTTGCGCGAAATCGACATGTCGTTGTCGTTGAGGATAACGAGCATGTCGGCGTTGACTTCCTGGGCGTGGTTCAACGCCTCGAAGGCCATGCCGGCGGTCAGGGCGCCGTCGCCGATGACCGCAATCGACTTGCGTGCACTGTTTTGCAGGCGGGCGGCAATCGCCATGCCCAGCGCTGCGCTGATCGAGGTGCTGGAGTGGCCCACGCCGAAGGTGTCGTACTCACTCTCGCTGCGGCGCGGGAAGGCGGCGATGCCGTCCTTCTGGCGCAGGCTGAGCATGCGGTTACGCCGGCCGGTGAGGATCTTGTGCGGGTAGGCCTGGTGGCCGACGTCCCACACCAGCCGGTCGTCCGGGGTGTCGAAGACATAGTGCAGGGCGATCGTCAGCTCGATGACGCCCAGGCCGGCGCCAAAGTGCCCACCGGTCTGACCCACGGTGTAGAGCAGCTCCTGGCGCAACTCGTCGGCCAGGGTCTCCAGGTCGGCTTCGGCCAGCCGGCGCAGGCCGGCAGGCGTGTCAGCGCGGTCGAGCAACGGCGTGACCGGGCGTTCGCGGGGGATCTCTTGAAACGTCGTGGGCATCAGGCGAGTCGTTATAGATGTTAAGACGCGGCAGTTTACCCCATTGTGGGAAATACTGCCCATTCAGACGGGTGTGGGATTGGGCCGCAAGGCGGCCGCAATCAATGGCGGCGTTCGACGATGTAGCGCGCCAGCGCCCGCAGGGGTTCTGCGTTTTCACCCAAGCCTTGCAGTGCGTCCAGCGCCTGGTCGCGCAGTTCGATTGCATAGGCTTTGGCAGCCTCCAGGCCGAGCAGGGCCGGGTAGGTCGGTTTGTCACGGGCTATGTCTGCGCCCTGTCGCTTGCCAAGGGTGGCGGTATCGCTTTCCACGTCGAGGATGTCGTCCTGAACCTGGAATGCGAGGCCGATGGCCTGTGCATAAATCTGCAGGGCATCCAGCTGAGCCTGCTCGGCGCGGCCGCTGGCCAGGGCGCCCAGGCGCACGCTGGCTTCGATCAGCGCGCCGGTCTTGTGCCGGTGCATGAATTCGAGTGCCTGCTGGTCCAGCTTGAGGCCTACCGAACCGAGGTCGATGGCCTGCCCGCCGACCATACCGGCCGGGCCGGCCGCTTTGGCCAGCGCCTGGACCATGGCCAGGCGGATGCTGTCGGGTTGCGGGCTCAGGCGTGGGTCGAGCAGGGCGCTGAACGCCAGGCTCTGCAGGCCGTCGCCAGCAAGGATGGCGCACGCTTCATCGAACGCCTTGTGGGTGGTCGGCTGGCCGCGGCGCAGGTCATCGTCGTCCATGGCCGGCAGGTCGTCATGCACCAGCGAATAGGCGTGGATCAGTTCCACTGCGCAGGCGGCGCCGTTGGCCTGTTCGGCCGGCACACCCAGCGCCTCGCAGGCGGCATAGGCCAGCAGCGGGCGCACGCGCTTGCCGCCGTTCATCACGCTGTAGCGCATGGCGGCGTACAGGCGCTCGAGTTCTTTGGTCGGTGCGATGAACAGCGGTTCGAGGGCGGCGTCAACGCGGGCCTGGCTGCTGGCCTGGTAGGCGCTGATCATGCCTCTGGCTCCGCATCGAAGGGCTGCGCGGCGAGCTCGCCGTCACGCTCCAGCAGAATCTGTACTTTCTGTTCGGCCTGGGCCAACGCACCTTGGCAGTCGCGGGTCAGGGCAATGCCCTGCTCGAAGGCGGCAAGCGAGTCTTCCAGCGACAACTCGCCGTTCTCCAGGCGCTCGACCAGTGCTTGCAGGTCTGCGAGGGATTGCTCGAAATCGATGGAGGCTTTTTTGCGGGCCATGGCGACAGGTCTCGGTAGCGGTTCAGAACGGCGCGACACTAGCAGAGCGGGGCGGGGGGAGCAAATTGCAGGTTCGGTGAGGTTGAATTTACGGGCCTCATCGCCGGCAAGCCGGCTCCCACAGATACCGTGCTGGTAGTGAGTACAGCGCAGAAACCTGTGGGAGCCGGCTTGCCGGCGAAAGGGCCGCATAGCGGCCCCATGCATTCGATCAGGCGAGCTCAGCTTCCAGCTCCACCATCGCCTCGCGGCAGCGCGCCAGCTCTTCAATGGTCAGCACCGGCAGGTTGTATTGCCGCGCATACACCGCCACCTGCTCGCCACGGGCCATGCTGCCGTCGGGGTTCATCAGTTCGCACAGCACGGCCGCCGGGCGCAACCCGGCGAGGCGGGCCAGGTCCACCGAACCTTCGGTATGGCCACGGCGGGCAAGCACGCCACCATCACGCGCGCGCAACGGGAACACATGGCCGGGGCTGACGATATGGCGTTGTTCCGCCGTCGAGCGCAGTGCCGCCTCGATAGTGGTGATGCGGTCCTGGGCAGAAACGCCCGTGCTGACGCCTTCGGCGGCTTCGATGGTGACGGTGAAGCCGGTGCCATGGCGAGCCTGGTTGTTCTGCACCATTGGTGCCAGCTGCAGGGCATCGACGGTGGCTTCGTCCAGGCACAGGCAGACGATGCCGCTGCAGTCGCGAATCATCATGGCCATGGTCTGCAACGACAGGTTTTCGGCAGCGGCAACGATGTCCGCTTCGTCCTCGCGGTCGTCATCGTCGAGCAGCAGCACGGGGCGGCCGGCCTGGAAGGCCGCAATGGCGGCGGAAACATTGGGGAATTGCTGGTGATGCTTGGGGGACATGAAACGCTCCTCGTGATTGATCGATGAACGTCTCGGGGCGAACAAAATGCGCGCGCAAGGGCGCCCGAATGGCCCTTGGCTGACGCCTTCTTTCATCCGGACTATGACCGTCGGCTCTGGAGTCGCACCAGATCTGCTGACCCCCGGCATGGCCGGGGCGCTCGCGGGCTCATCTTTCGATTTACCGCCGGTGGGGACTTTCACCCCGCCCTGAAGACCCGCCAAGCATACAGCACAGTGCCACACTGCTGGCAACCCACGGGGCTAAGACTTTAGGCGACCTTCATGGCGGGCACGTTCTATTCGGAATCGACCTCAGGGACACTCTTCAGGCCGGCGCAACTGACATTTTTGCCAGTTGCCCAGTTTATAGGCCTGGCGCTAAATGACCCAAACCCATCGTCCTTGACGGTTGATTTTCTATCTCCATCAATAGGCTGCTGGCGAAGCCGTACTCTGCCGAGGCGTCATATGAGCAAAGATCTTGCATCCCTGGCCAAACGGATCAAGAAGTTGGAGGGTGTGGATATCTCGAAGGCTTCGCTGGCTGATAAGTTGGAGAGTTATATCGACGGGCCAGAGGGGCTTGTCTATCTAATTTTCAATTTGGCCCCGCACACTGATCAAGACTGGTCGGAATTAGAAACAATCCAGGACTTCCTCAACATCATCCCGGAGGCGAATCTTTAGTTTCGAAAACGGTGAACCCCCTGTGGGAGCGGGTTCACCCGCGAGAAGGCCAGCGCAAATCCTACTGGGACATGCCTTCTATCACCTTCTTGAGCGAAGCCGGCAACATCGGCCCATGCCCCAGCCCCTCGAACCGCTCGTAGCGCACCTGCAGCCCTGCCACCTTGGCCAGGTCCGCCGCCAGCTCACGCGCCGGCCGCTCTACGTCGCCCTTCACCTGGGCCCGCGGGTTCGCCGGTTCATCACTTCCTCGCATCAGCATCAGCGTCGGCCGGTGACCACCCAGGCGCCCCTGCAGCCCCTGCGCTTCACCAACGATCACGCCGTCATGCCACCAGAGCGACGGGCTTGCCGCGGCGTAGTCACTGAATGCTCCAGGCCGGGTGAACAGCGCATGCAACACCGCCAGCCCACCATACGAATGCCCCCACAGCGTCTGCCGTTGCAGGTCGATTGGCGCCACGCCGGCCACCATCGGCCGCATGCGCTGTGTCAGCAGGTCGAAGAACGCATCCACGCCGCCGCTCGGCAGGCCGGTCAGCGGGTCGCGCTGCTCGGCCTGCCCGGCAATCGCCGGGGTGTAGTCATACGTCCGCCCTGCGCGCTCGATGCGCTGCTCGGTCTGGTAACCCACCGCTACCAGCAGTGGCGCCTGGCCGGCTGCCAGTTTGCCTAGCAGTGCACTGTCCAGGGCGCCCAATGCGGCATTGCCGTCGAGCATCCACAGCACCGGGTAACCTGCGGCGGGTGCGGGGCGGTCCGGTTTGCCGATCCACAGGCGGTAATGGCGCTGGCCATCGGCCGAGTCCAGGTCGAGGTGGCTGAAGCGGTAGGCCAGGTCCTGGCGCTGCAGCAGGGACGTGTCCATCTTCTGCTCGCGCTCGGGCTGTGCCAGGGCAACCGGAGCCGCAAGGGCCAGCGCCAAAGCCAGGGGCAGGTAAATCTTGCTCATCAGGCGTCTCATCAGGGCTTTGCAGGGGCGCAAGGCGGGAGAACCAAGATGATAATCAGTCCTGATTGAGCGTAAAGCGCATTAACTTTCTAAACATTCCCGGGCCATAGGCAGCACCATATGCAGGCAAAGGCCGGGGTGGCCATTGCTGGCCCACAGCCGACCGCCTTGCAGTTCGATCGCGCGGCGGGCGATGGCCAGCCCCAGGCCGAAGCCTGCGCCGCTGTCGGGCAGGCGTTGGTAAGGTTTGAAGATGCGTTCCAGGTCCGCTTGAGGTACGCCGGGGCCCTGGTCGCTCAGGCGCAGGTGCCAGCTGTCGCCTTCACGCCAGCCATCCAGGCTGACCCGGCCGTCGGCGGGCGAGTGACGAATGGCATTGCGCAGCAAGTTTTCCAACGCCTGGGCCAGGCTGTCCAGGTGCACCTGGACCCGGCAATCGGGGCCGAGCGAGCAGGGCAGGCGCTCGGCGGCCCAGCCGCTTTCGAAGCAGGCGTCCTGGGTCAACGCTTCCCACACCGACACCATCAGCACCGGCTCGGTGGGTAGCTGCGGCTGCTCGGTGTCCAGCCAGGCAAGGTCCAGGGTGTCCTCGAGCAGCTTCTGCATGTCGTTTACCTCGTGCTCCAGGCGCTCGCGCAACTGGGCCGGTGGCAGGTGGCTGTCGTGGGCGATGCGCAGCCGCGCCAAGGGTGTACGCAGCTCGTGGGACAGCGTGCGCAGCAGCAGGCGTTGTTGATCAAGGCTTTGGCGCAGGCGGCCGGCCATGTGTTCGAAGGCTTGCGCCAGCTCACCCAGTTCATCACGGCGTTTCTGCAAAGGCAGGCCAGGGGTGTCCAGATCATCCGCGCGCAAGGCGTCGGCGCGGTCGCGCAACCGGTTGAGCGGCACCACAAGGTGTCGATAAATCGCCAGGCCCAGCAGCAATGCCAGCACCGTCGGTGCTACGCCATGGGTGATGACGTGGGTCCAGGGTGTCAGGCCCGTGGGCAACAGCCGTTCTGGCAGCTGCATGACCAGCCGGCCGTCCTCGGGGTGCTGCGGGAACTCGATGCTGACGTAGGGCAGTTCATCCTGCAGCCGCCGGCTCATCGGCCAGTCGAGTTTGCGCATGAAGGTCAGGTGGCTGGCCTCCTCGGCGCTTAGCGGCGTAGTGCCAAGGCTTTGCAGGTGCGGGCCGACCAGCCCCACCCAGGTGTCTTCGGCGTGCGCCAGCTTACTGCGCAAGGCTTCTGCGCCGGCCGCCCCACCTTGGCGCCAGGCCTGTTCGGCCTGCTGCGCATAACGCGCCAGGTAATCCTGGTCGGCCTGGGACAAAAAATAGGTACTGCGCTCTACCGACAGGCCCCAGGTCCAGATCAACCAGGTCAGCAGCAGGCAGAAGCTGACTTGCAGCGCCGCCAGTTTCCACAGCAGAGGGTGTCGGCGCATCACGCTTTTTCCGTGTCGACCAGTATGTACCCCTGGCCGCGCACGGCCTGGATCTGTACATGCTGGGCGCCGATATCGGCTAGCTTGCGACGCAGGTTGCACACATGCACATCCAGGCCGCGGTCCAGACGTGTGTACGCACGATGCAAGACGGTCTGGTAAAGAAATGCCTTGCTCAAGGCCTCGCCCGGGTGGGCGCTGAGGGTGGCCAGCAAGCGGAATTCGGAGCTGGTAAGGCCGGCAGTTTTGCCGTGGTGAACGACATCGTGGTGGTCCTGGTCGAGGGTCACCCGGCCCGCTTCAGTTTGCAGCAGCGCCCCGCGGCCAAAGGCGACGCGCCTTAGCAGTGCATCCACACGTGCATCCAGTTCGGCCAGGCTGAACGGTTTGGGCAGGTAATCGTCCGCGCCGCGGGTAAAGCCACTGATGCGGTCCTGCTCGGCCCCCAGCGCCGACATCAGCATCACCGGGACTGCCTGGTGGCGGCGTAGCTCATCAAGCAGGCTGAGGCCGTCAAGGCCTGGAAGCATGATGTCCAGCAACACCAGGTCGAAGCGGCTGTGCTGCACCGCGCTCAACGCCTGAGTGCCGGTGGCGCGCGCGGCTACCTGAAAGCTGCGGTTGAGGAAGTGGCGCTGGAGGTCCTCACGCAAGCGTGGGTCATCTTCGACGAGCAGGAGTGAGGTTGGCATGGGGCAGTCTTGAATGAGAATTTGTATCAGTTGTCGATCATCCCATTGCGGGCAGGGGGAGGGCAATCGCCCTGTGCGAGGCGCATGTGTTAAGAAGGTTAATCCTGCTGCACCTCAGGATTTGCTCCGGTATCGTTCGCAAAAAGCAACGTATTTCGTTTGCGATTAAATATCATTTGGGCGATAGGTGCGTCATGAGCGGTTTCAAAGGTGTGGGGAGCCCGCAACGGGTTCGGGGATGGCTGGTACTGGGGTTGCTGGCGCCGTTTTCGTTGTCGGCACTGGCTGAAACGGTAGCGACGCAGTCTGCGGCTGCGGACACCTCGCTCGATCTGCCGGCATTGACCATCGAAGGCAACCGCCTGTACGACATGCTGCCCTCGGAGCAAACCGGTGGCTACAGCGTCGACGCTGCAACCGTAGGCACCAAGACCCCAGCGTCGCTCAAAGAGATCCCGCAGTCCGTCACCGTCTACACCCAGGACTACATCAAAGACCGCCAATTCGTGCACCTGGATGACCTGGCCAAATATACGGCGGGCCTACGCACGCTGACCAACGACAGCGGCCGTTCGTCGATCTACGCCCGTGGCTACGAGTACAGCGAGTTCAACATCGACGGCCTGCCCGCGCCTATGGCGAGCATCTTCGGCACCGTGCCGTCGCTGGCGGCCTTCGACCGTGTCGAGATCATGCGTGGCCCGGCTGGCTTGTTCAGCAGCACCAGTGAACTGGGCGGCATCGTCAACATGGTGCGCAAGCGTCCGACCGCCGAGTTCCAGGGCCACGTCGAAGCGAGCTACGGCACCTGGGACACCAACCACGAAGAAATTGACCTGGGCGGGCCGCTGGATGACGCTGGCCGTGTGCGTGGCCGTTTCGTTGCATCGCGTGACGACAGCAACGGTGAAGTCGATTACAACGCCAACACCAGTAACAGCTACTACGGCGCGCTGGATATCGACCTGGACGACGACACCCAGTTGTCGTTCGGCCTGATCCACGAAGTCAAGAACATCACACCGCACAACGGCTATCCGGCCACGCTGTCCGGTGAAGTCCCGGACTTCAGCCATTCCAGGTTTCTTGGCGCTGACTGGAACTACTTCGACGGCAAGACCACCGACCTGGTTGCCGAGTTGACGCACCGCTTCGATAACGGCGGTTATGGCCGTATCGCCGCCCGCGGTTCGCACCGCGACACCAACTACCTGTATGCCTTTACCGCGACCAATGGCACCACCGGTGCCAACTCCGAGCGCGCCAGCGCCAGGGACTTTACCCAGGACACCTACTCGCTGGACGCCAGCTACAGCCAGCCGTTCGAAACCTTTGGCCAGGTCAGCGAGTTCGTGGTTGGCACCGACTACAAGAACTACGACACCGAGTACCTCAACGGCACCACCAACCTGGGCCCCATCAACGTCAACAGCTATTCGCCGACGCAGTTCGCCAAACCATCGCCGAACTACAGCACCGAAACCGGCATGCAAGAGGAAGAATACGGCCTGTATTCAAAAGTCACCTTCCGCCCGATCGAGCGCCTGGCGCTGATCGCCGGGGGCCGCTTCAGCTGGTATCGCGGTGATTTCTACACCACCACCCTGAGCAGCGGCTCGACTGTCGATGACAACAAACGCGTCGATGGCCGCTTCACGCCGTACGGTGGTGTGGTCTACGACCTGACCGAAAACCATGCGCTGTACGCCAGTTATTCGCAGGTGTTCAAGCCCCAGTCTGATACCGATGGCAATGGCCGAGTGCTCAAACCGCGGCAGGGCGAGCAGTACGAATTCGGCCTCAAGAGCAGCTACTTCGGTGGTGACCTGAATACCCGTTTCTCGGTATTTCGCCTGACCGACGAAAACCGCGCCAGCACCGAATACGATGCCGATGGCGTCGACACTGGCTTCTCCGTCGCCTCGGGCAAGACTCGCGTAAAGGGCGCCGAAGTGGAAGTCAGCGGCAAGCTTACGCAGAACTGGGAGGTGCTGGCGGGCTACACCTGGATGGAAACCGAAACCGTGGAGGGTGATGCCGAAACCACGTTCTTCATCATGCCGCGCAACCAGGCGTCGCTGTGGAGCAAGTACACCATCAGCCAAGGGCCGCTGACCGGGCTGGCAATCGGCGGTGGCGTCTCGGCGATGAGCCACTTCTATTCCGAGAATGGCGGCGTGCGCATTGATGCACCTGGCTATGCGACGGTGGATGCGATGCTGTCTTACCCGGTTACCTCGAAGCTGACGGCAACCCTTAACGTGAATAACCTGTTCGACCGGGATTACCTGTCGCGGGTGGGGTCGACTTCGACGTTCAACTTCTATGGTCCCTCGCGCAGCATGATGGTGGGCGCGCGGTATGATTTCTGACGAATAGGCCCGGAAATCTTCAGGGTTTTCCCGTTGCCTATAGTCCATTTCTGACTAGGGCTGAGTCTATCTGGAGCCCGAGGTGGCCTCATCGCCGGCAAGCCGGCTCCCACAGGGTTCAGCAGCGCTGCGCACATTGTAGGAGCC
>NZ_JBFPFX010000026.1:0-85712 GCF_047978245.1 Pseudomonas sp. LFS044 | reverse complement strand
GCTCCCACAGGTACCGCAGCGACGTTGGACATTGTGGGAGCCGGCTTGCCGGCGATAGGGCCACTACAGGCACCACAAAAGACAAAAGGGCGCCGAGGCGCCCTTTGTTGGTGCAAATGGGTGTCAGAGGAACACGAACTTGGCAATGAAGATCGCGCACAGTACCCACAGGCTGGCCGAGATTTCCTTGTACTTGCCGGTACCCGCCTTCAATGCCACATAACTGATAAAGCCCAGGGCAATACCATCGGCCACCGAGAAGGTCAGCGGCATCATGATCACCGTGACGATCGCCGGAATGCTGTCGGTGGCTTCGTCCCAGTGGATGTGCGCCATGCTGCCCATCATCAGCATGGCCACGTAGATCAATGCACCCGCAGTGGCATAGGCCGGAATCATCCCGGCCAGCGGGGCGAAGAACATCGCTGCGACAAACAGCAAGCCGACCACTACTGCCGTAAGGCCGGTACGCCCGCCAGCGGCCACACCCGCGGCGCTCTCTACATAGCTGGTAACCGGCGGCACGCCAACCACTGCGCCGAATACGCTGGAAGCACTGTCAGCCTTCAACGCGCGCGACAAGCCTTCGATACGCCCATCCGGCGCCACCAGGTTGGCTCGCTGCGCCACACCCATCAGGGTGCCGGCGGTGTCGAACATGTGCACGAAGAGGAACGCCAACACCACACTGATCATGCTGACATTGAACACGCCTGCCACGTCCATCGCCATCCAGGTCGGCGCCAGGCTCGGCGGCATCGACATCACCCCGCCAAACTTCACCAGGCCCAGGCCCCAGCCCGCCAGAGTGACGCCGATGATGCTGATCAGGATCGCGCCAAACACGCGCTTGTAGCTGAGGATGGCGATCAGCAGGAAGCACACTGCCGCCAGCAACGGGCCGGGCTCATGCAGCGAGCCCAGCTTGATCAGCGTGGCCGGGCTGTCGACGATGATGCCAGCAGTCTTCAGGCCGATCAGCCCGAGAAACAATCCGACGCCAGCCCCCATTGCATGGCGCAGGCTGACTGGAATGCTGTTGAGCAGCCATTCGCGCACTTTCGACAAGGTCAGGAACATGAACAGCACGCCCGAGACGAACACCGCGCCCAGGGCTGTTTCCCAGTTGTAGCCCATGGTGCCGACCACGGTATAGGTGAAGAAGGCGTTCAGCCCCATGCCCGGCGCCAGGCCCACCGGCCAGTTGGCGTACAGGCCCATCAGCAGGCAGCCGAGCGCGGCGGCGATGCAGGTGGCGACGAACGCCGCACCGTGATCGATGCCGGCGTCGGCCATGATGTTGGGGTTGACGAAGATGATGTAGGCCATGGTGATGAAGGTGGTCACCCCGGCAATCAGTTCGGTTTTGACCGTGCTGCCGTGTTGCTTGAGTTTGAAAATCCGTTCCAGCCAACTCGTTTCGAGCGGTGGAGCGAGATCCAGCGTAGGTGCGTCGGATTTGCGGCTTTCCACAGCGATACTCCTCAAGTCTTTCTTGTTGTTCTTGGAGCCAGTGACCTGCGCAATGCACTTGGTGGCTCCGCGAGGGATGGCAGACGTCTGACGCGTTTGTTGACTCACGGGTCAAGATGTTGCCCGATGGATTATGCTTTTGTGTACAAAGAAAGCAAATAATGTTTTATCTTTTGTGCGCACAATCCGCCGCGCATCGGCTATATAGGTAAAAGCCCACCTGCAGAAACGGCTCAGCCTGTGTACAATGGCGCCATACTTTCCTTCGTGCTTCGAGAGCTCATGAACGAACAGCTGCAACCTCTGAAGAAACCTGCACGCGTCGGCAAGGCTGGCCGCAGTGGTACCCAGGACGACATCGTCTATGCGCATATCTTCGAGGCGATACTCGAGCAGCGCCTCGCGCCGGGCACCAAGTTGAGCGAGGAAGCGCTGGGCGAGATCTTTGGCGTCAGTCGCACCATCATTCGTCGTGCCTTGTCGCGCCTGGCCCATGAAAGCGTGGTGCTGCTGCGGCCCAATCGCGGTGCGGTGGTGGCAAGCCCAACGGTCGAAGAGGCGCGCCAGGTGTTCTTCTCGCGGCGTATGGTCGAGCGCGCCATTACCGAGCTGGCCGTGCAGCACGCCACCTTGGAGCAGCTCAACGAACTGCGGCAGATGGTGCGTGAAGAGCGCGACAGCTTCTCGCGTGGCGACCGCGGCGCTGGCATCCGGCTTTCCGGCGAGTTCCACCTGAAGCTCGCCGAGGCGGCTGGCAATGCACCGCTGGTCAGCTTCCAGCGCAGCCTGGTCTCGCAAACGTCACTGATCATTGCCCAGTACGAAAGCGGCAACCGCTCGCACTGCTCTTACGACGAGCACATGCAATTGATTGATGCCATCGAGGCGCGTGACGCCGAGCAGGCGGTGAGCCTGATGATGCACCACATGGACCACATCGACAGCAAGCTGAACCTGGACGAGGAGAGCGCCTCGGACGACCTGCATGCGGTGTTCTCGCACCTGCTGAAAAAGCCGAAGGTGTCGGCCAAGGGTTGATCGTTTGCCTGGCTGAACAAGGGGCCGCTTCGCGCCCCATCGCCGGCAAGCCGGCTCCCACAAGTACCGCGCCGCCCATGAGGCTGGCGCTGTCCCTGTGGAAGCCGGCTTGCCGGCGATGGGGCGCGAAGCGGCCCTTCTTTATTACTGGCCATTGTTCCCGGGTCTGCTAAATTCTTGTGGGCAAACCTTCATCAAGTAGTTGGGCTTGCGCAGTCCCCTGCGTTCAACTACATGAGGAAAGGTTCATGTCGACGTCTTTGGGTGTGCGCATGGGTGCCGAACTGGTCGGCACCTTCTGGTTGGTACTTGGCGGCTGTGGCAGTGCGGTAATCGCAGCCAGTTCTCCGCTCGGCATCGGCGTTCTCGGTGTCGCTTTCGCTTTCGGCCTCACTGTCCTGACCATGGCATTCGCCATCGGCCATATCTCCGGCTGCCATCTCAACCCTGCGGTTTCCTTCGGGTTGGTGGTGGGTGGGCGGTTCCCCGCCAAAGAACTACTCCCTTATGTCATCGCTCAACTGATCGGCGCGGTCATTGCCGCAGCGGTGATTTACTTCATCGCCAGCGGCAAGGCGGGTTTCGAGTTGTCGGCAGGGTTGGCGTCCAACGGCTATGCCGACCATTCCCCCGGGGGCTATTCGCTGGGCGCCGGCTTTGTCAGCGAAGTGGTGATGACGGCGATGTTCCTGGTAGTGATCATGGGCGCCACCGACGCCCGTGCCCCGGCAGGCTTCGCGCCAATCGCCATTGGCCTGGCGCTGACGCTGATCCACCTGATCTCGATCCCGGTGACCAACACCTCGGTCAACCCCGCGCGCAGCACGGGGCCGGCAGTGTTTGTCGGTGGCTGGGCGTTGCAGCAGCTGTGGCTATTCTGGCTGGCGCCGCTGATCGGGGCGGCGATCGGCGGCGCGCTGTACCGCGGTCTGGCGAAACAGCCTTAGCGCTGGTGCACGCAACGCCCGGCAGCGTAGGTTTCACGCACCGTGCGGTCGTCGCCCAGGGTGGTCAGCACGAACAGGGTCTCTTCGATGCTACTGGACTGCTGGATGCGGTAGTCCAGCAGCGGCGTCGCCTTGTAGTCGAGGACCACGAAGTCGGCATCGTTACCAGGGCGCAGGCTGCCGATGCGGTCGTCCAGGCGCAGCGCACGGGCGCCACCGAGGGTGGCCAGGTACAGTGACTTGTACGGATGCAGGCGTGCGCCCTGCAATTGCATCACCTTGTACGCTTCGTTCAGGGTGTTGAGCAGCGAGAAGCTGGTGCCGGCCCCCACGTCGGTGCCAAGACCCACGTTGACCTTGAATTTCTCGGCTTGCGGCAGGTTGAACAGGCCGCTGCCGAGGAACAGGTTGGAGGTAGGGCAGAAGGCAATGGCCGAGCCGGTTTCCGACAGGCGCTGGCATTCGTCGTCACACAGGTGCACGCCGTGGGCGAACACCGAGCGCTCACCGAGCAGCTCGAAGTGGTCGTACACGTCCAGGTAACCCTTCTGCTCGGGGAACAGCTCCTTGACCCAGTCGATCTCCTTGAGGTTCTCGGACAGGTGGGTGTGCATGTACACGCCCGGGTGCTCTTTGAGCAGTTGGCCGGCCAGTGCCAGCTGCTCCGGGGTGCTGGTCGGCGCGAAGCGTGGGGTTACCGCATAGTGCAACCGGCCCTTGCCGTGCCAGCGCTCGATCAACGCCTTGCTCTCGGTGTAGGAGGTTTCGGCGGTATCGGTCAGGTAGTCCGGTGCGTTGCGGTCCATCATCACCTTGCCGGCGATCAGGCGCAGGTCCAGGCGCTCGGCCTCTTCGAACAAGGCATTGACCGACTGCGGGTGCACGCTGCCGAACACCAGCGCAGTGGTGGTGCCGTTGCGCAGCAGTTCCTGCAGGAAGATTTTCGCCACCTTGTCGGCGTGATCCTTGTCGGCGAACTGCTTTTCGCAGGGGAAGGTGTAGGTATTGAGCCAATCCAGCAGCTGTTCGCCGTAGGAACCGATCATGCCGGTTTGCGGGAAGTGGATGTGGGTGTCGATGAAGCCCGGGGTGATCAGGGCGTCCTGATAATGCACCACGTCAATGTCGGCATCGAGGGTCGGCAGCAGCTCGCTGGCGTGGCCAAGGGCGCTGATGCGGCCATTGTCGATCACCAGCAGGCCGTCCTCGTAGTACTCATGGGAAGCGTCCAGGCCCACCTCGGCCGGGTCGGCGATGCTGTGCAGGATGGCGGCACGGTAGGCTTTGCGGGTAACAGTCATAACTCACTCGTCAAATGGCTTGGCTGCGCCGGGAAGGCGGCAGCAATTGGGCAATGGGGCCGGCATTGACGCCAGCGTCGTGCTGGCCGAAGCAGGCGTTGTAGGTGGCGATGATTTCGGCGGCGATGGACACGGCGATCTCGATCGGCAGCTTGCCCTTGACCTCGGCGAGGCCCATCGGGCAGCGCATGCGCGCCATCACGGCGTCATCGAAACCGCGCTCGCGCAGGCGGTGCTCGAACTTGACCCGTTTGGTCTTCGAGCCGATCAGGCCGAACCAGGTGAAATCGTTGCGCTTGAGAATGGCGGCGGTCAGCTCCAGGTCGAGCTGGTGGTTGTGGGTCATGACGATGCAGTAGCAACCGGCAGGCAGCTCGGCCACTTCGTCGACCGGCTCCTCGCTGACCACCTTGGTCACCCCGTTGGGGATGAGCTCGGGGAATTCCTGTTCACGCGAATCGATCCAGCGCACCCGGCAGGGCAGCGCGGCGAGCAAGGGTACCAGAGCCCGGCCGACATGGCCCGCACCGAACACTGCGATCTGTGCCTGCACGGCAGTCATCGGCTCGAACAGCAGCACGGTTACGCCGCCACAGCACTGGCCCAGGCTGGCCCCGAGGCTGAAGCGCTCCAGGTGTGGGGTGGTGCGGTGTTCTTCCAGCATTTGCCTGGCGATGTGCAGCGCCTTGAACTCCAGGTGGCCACCGCCGATGGTGTCGTACAGGCCGCTGGTGCTGACGACCATTTTCGAGCCGGCGTTACGCGGCGTCGAGCCGCGTTCCTCGATGATGGTCACCAGCACGCAGGGTTCGCCGCGGGCCTGGTGGTCGGCGAGGGCGTTGATCCATTGGTGCATGATTCAACCTCTCTTGAAGGCTGACTCCGTCTCCTGTGGGAGCGGGCTTGTCCCGCGAATGCGGCAGTGGCCGCAACATCGTATTCGCGGGGCAAGCCCGCTCCCACAGGGTAATACAGTGTCAGTGAGTGACGGTTTCCAGTTCCTGTGCCGGCTGCGCCGCAGCCACGTCCTTGCGCATCTGCTCACACCCCCACAACACCCGCTCCGGCGTCGCCGGGGCATCGATGTTCGGCTGCACGCGGTAGTCGGCAATGCTGGCCACGGCGTCCTTGATTGCACACCAGGCAGCGATGCCGAGCATGAACGGCGGCTCGCCGACGGCCTTGGAGTGGAACACGGTGTCTTCCGGGTTCTTGCGGTTTTCCACCAGCTTCACCCGCAGGTCCAGCGGCATGTCGGCCACGGCCGGGATCTTGTAGCTGGCCGGGCCGTTGGTCATCAGCTTGCCCTTGGCGTTCCACACCAGCTCTTCGGTGGTCAGCCAACCCATGCCCTGAATGAAGCCGCCTTCCACCTGGCCGATGTCGATGGCTGGGTTCAGCGAGTCGCCAACGTCATGCAGGATATCGGCGCGCAGCATCTTGTACTCGCCGGTCAGGGTGTCGACGATCACTTCCACGCAGGCGGCGCCGAATGCGTAGTAGTAGAACGGCCGGCCACGTGCCTGGCTACGGTCGTAGAAGATCTTCGGCGTGCGGTAGAAGCCGGTGGTCGACAGCGACACCTGGGCAAAATACGCCTGCTGCACCAACTGCTCGAAGCTGACGATCTGGTCGCGCACGCGCACATGGCCGTTGCGGAATTCGACGTCTTCTTCAGTCACCTGATAGTGCCGCGCGGCGAACTCGGTGAGGCGCTTCTTGAGAATCTCGGCAGCATTTTGCGCGGCCTTGCCGTTCAGGTCGGCACCGCTGGACGCCGCCGTTGGCGAGGTGTTGGGCACCTTGTCAGTATTGGTGGCGGTAATCTGGATGCGGTTGAAGTCGACCTGGAATACCTGCGCCACCACCTGCGCGACCTTGGTGTTCAGGCCTTGGCCCATTTCGGTGCCGCCATGGTTCAGGTGAATGCTGCCGTCGGTGTAGATATGGATCAGCGCACCGGCCTGGTTGAGGAAGGTGGCGGTGAACGAAATGCCGAACTTGACCGGGGTCAGCGCCAGGCCCTTCTTGAGCACCGGGCTGTTGGCGTTGAAGCGGCGGATCGACTCACGGCGCTCGGCGTAGTCGCTGCTGGCTTCCAGGTCTGCGGTCATTTCGTCGAGCATGTTGTGCTCGACGGTCTGGTAGTAGTGGGTGACGTTGCGCTCGGTCTTGCCGTAGTAGTTGGCCTTGCGCACAGCCAGCGGGTCACGGCCCAGGTGGCGGGCGATGTGGTCCATGACCTGCTCGATGGCGACCATGCCCTGCGGGCCGCCAAAGCCACGGTAGGCGGTGTTGGAAGCGGTATTGGTCTTGCAGCGGTGGCCATGCACGGTGGCATCGCCCAGGTAGTAGGCGTTGTCGGAGTGGAACATGGCGCGGTCGACGATCGAACCCGACAGGTCGGGCGAGTAGCCGCAGTTGCCGGCCAGGTCGAAGTTGATGCCGTGCAGGCGGCCCGTGTCATCGAAGCCAACGTCGTACTCGACATAGAACGGGTGACGTTTGCCGGTCATCATCATGTCTTCGACACGCGGCAGGCGCATCTTGGTCGGCTGGCCGGTCAGGCGGGCAACCACCGCGCACAGGCAGGCAGGGCTTGCGGCCTGGGTTTCCTTGCCACCAAAACCGCCGCCCATGCGGCGCATGTCCAGCACCACCTTGTTCATCGGCACGTCGAGCACTTCGGCGACCAGCTTCTGCACTTCAGTGGGGTTTTGCGTGGAACAGAAGACGATCATGCCGCCATCTTCAGTGGGCATCACCGAGGAGATCTGCGTCTCCAGGTAGAAGTGCTCCTGGCCACCGATGTGCAAGGTGCCTTGCAGCCGGTGCGGGGCGCTGGCCAGCGCTGCAGCGGAATCACCCCGCTGGTGGGTGTGGCTGTCGAGCACGAAGTGCTTCTTGCGCAACGCCTCGACCACGTCCAGTACCGGCTCCAGGTCTTCGTATTCGACGATTGCGGCCATCGCCGCACGGCGTGCGGTGTCGAGGTCGCGAGCGGCCACGGCGAGCACTGGCTGGCCGAAGAACTCGACCTTGTCGATGGCCAGCAGCGGATCACCGGCGACCACCGGGCCGATGTCTTTCAGGCCTGGGATGTCTTCGTGGGTGATGGCGATACGCACACCTTCGAAGGCATAGCATGGCGTGGTGTCGATGCGCAGAATGCGCGCGTGGGCGCGGTCGGCGGTACGGGCGTAGACATGCAGCTGGTTGGGGAAATCCAGGCGGTCGTCGATGTACACGGCCTCACCGGCCACGTGCTTGTCGGCGCTGTCGTGCTTGACGCTGCGGCCGACCCCGGTGGTCAGGTCCTGGCTGAACAGTTCGGCCATCTCGGCCTGGCTCTTGACGGCGTGATGGTTAGACATAGTCGGTCACCCGGGTTTCGATGTGCGGCGTTTGCAGTTCGATGAAGTACTTGCGCAGCAGGTTCTGCGCGGTCAGCAGGCGGTATTCCTTGCTGGCGCGGAAGTCGCTGAGTGGGGTGAAATCTTCGGCCAAGGCCTGGCAGGCACGCTCGATGCTGGCCTGGTTCCACGGTTTGCCGCGCAGGGCCGCTTCACAGGCGCGGGCACGTTTGGGGATGGCGGCCATGCCGCCGAAGGCGATGCGCACGCCGCTGACCACGCCGTCTTCGATGCTCAGGTTGAAGGCTGCACATACCGCCGAAATGTCGTCATCCAGGCGTTTGGACACCTTGTAGGCGCGGAAGGCCCAGTCGTTGCTGGCACGTGGCACGATGATCTTCTCGATGAACTCGCTGTCCTGGCGGGCAGTGATGCGGTAGTCGATGAAGTAATCCTCCAGCGCCATGCTGCGCTGGCGGTCACCTTGGCGCAGGACAATCTGCGCATCCAGTGCGATCAGCAAGGGTGGCGAGTCGCCGATCGGCGAGGCGTTGCCGATGTTGCCGCCCAGGGTGCCCTGGTTGCGGATCTGCAGCGAGGCGAAGCGGTGCAGCAGGTCGCCGAAGTCGGGGTATTCCTCGTTCAGTGCGCCGTAGCAGTCGGTCAGCGGGGTGGCGGCGCCGATTTCCAGGTGGCTGGCGGTCTTGTCGATGCGCTTGAGTTCAGCCACATGCCCGACATAGATCATCACCGGCAAGGTCTTGTGGAACTGCGTGACTTCCAGCGCCAGGTCAGTGCCCCCGGCCAGCAGGCGTGCCTCGGGGTGCGAGCTGTACAGGTCGGCCAGGTCGGCGACGGTCAGCGGTACCAGGCAGCGCTTGTCACCGCTGTTGAGTTCGCCGGTCTGGGTCGGTGCGATAGCCTTCAGGCGGCTGATGGTCTGCGCCTGCTGGGCGTCGAACTGGTCGCGGCAGGGCAGGCGGCAGCTCTGTTCGGCGGCATCGAGGATCGGCCGGTAGCCGGTGCAGCGGCACAGGTTGCCAGCAAGGGCTTCCTGGGCTTGGTGCAGGTCGTGGCCCTGGCTGTTCTTCTGCAGGGCGAACAGCGACATGACGAACCCTGGCGTGCAGAACCCGCATTGGGAGCCGTGGCAGTCAGCCATGGCTTGTTGCACGCTGTGCAGTGCGCCCTGGTGCTTGAGGCCCTCGACGCTGATCAGTTGCTTGCCGTGCAGTGACGAGACGAAGGTCAGGCAGGAGTTGAGGCTGCGATAACGCAAGCTGTCCTGGCCGTCGTCATCCTGGGTCAGCTCGCCGACCACCACGGTGCAGGCGCCGCAGTCGCCGCTGGCGCAGCCTTCTTTGGTGCCGGGTTTGCCCAGGTGCTCGCGCAGGTACTGCAGCACCGTCATGTTCGGGTCCAGGGCGTGCTCGTTACGCAGCTCCTGGTTGACGAGAAACTGGATCACGGGGGATGGCCTCGCAATGGTTTTATTGTTGTTGGGCGGACAATAAGCAGAGCTGACACGCTGGTCAATAATTTTCTGACTTAAGGGTCAAGAAATTCTCCGCAGGAGAATCTGGCCGCTCAGGTTGCCCATATTCAAAGCATAGATCGGGCCGCGCACGCGGCTATCTGGCGAGTCAAATAAAGCCTGCTGCCCCTCTGCGCGTGGGCTGACCAAGTGCGCTACAATCGCCAACTTGTGCCCAGTTCAATGATTTTGAAGGAAAACCATGACGTTCAAGGCGCCGGACAGCCTCTCCGAGCAAATTGCCGACTACCTGGCCGAACGCATCATCCGCGGCGAGCTCGTGCCGGGTGAGCGCATCCAGGAGCAGAAGGTCACCCAGGCGCTGAACGTCAGCCGTGGCTCGGTGCGCGAGGCGCTGTTGATCCTCGAACGTCGCCATCTGGTCGCGATCTTGCCGCGCCGTGGCGCCCATGTGACCAAGCTGGACGAACGCAGCGTGCGCAGCCTGTGCACCCTGATGGGCGAGTTCTACATTCTATTGGGCAATGCCGTTGCGCAAAAATGGCGCACCGACAGCGACCTGCGCCCGTTCCTGGACATCCAGCAGCGCCTGCAGCAGGCCCGCGAGCTGGGCGACATCAAGGCGTTTGTCGGCGACAGTTTTGCGGTGATGCGCGCCGCCTATCCGTTCGCCGACAACCCCTACCTGCAGGAGACCGTCGAAAACCTGCAGCCGGCCATGAGCCGTGCCTACTACCTGGCCCTGGACCAGCGCCAGGCCAACATGCTCGATTACCTGGACCTGTTCGCCCGCCTGCTCGACGCCGTGGTCGCCCGTGACCTGCCGCGCATCCGCGAGGTACTCACCGCCTATTGCCAGCGCAGTTGCGAGCTGGTGCTGGCGGCGCTGGCCCGAGGCTGACCGATGCGCCTCAAGTGCATTCGCCTGGCTGGGTTCAAGTCGTTCGTCGACCCCACCACGGTCAACTTCCCCAGCAACATGGCGGCCGTGGTCGGCCCCAATGGCTGTGGCAAGTCCAACATCATCGATGCCGTGCGCTGGGTGATGGGCGAAAGCTCGGCCAAAAACCTGCGCGGCGAGTCGATGACCGACGTCATCTTCAACGGCTCCACAAGCCGCAAGCCAGTGAGCCAGGCCAGCATCGAGCTGGTCTTCGACAACAGTGAAACCACGCTGCTGGGCGAATACGCCGCCTACGCGGAAATTTCCATCCGGCGCAAGGTCACCCGCGACGGGCAGAACACCTATTACCTCAACGGCACCAAGTGCCGCCGGCGTGACATCACCGACATCTTCCTCGGCACCGGCCTGGGGCCGCGCAGCTACTCGATCATCGAACAGGGCATGATCTCCAAGCTGATCGAAGCCAAGCCCGAAGAGCTGCGCAACTTCATCGAAGAGGCGGCGGGTATCTCCAAGTACAAGGAGCGCCGCCGCGAGACCGAGAACCGCATCCGCCGTACCCAGGAGAACCTGGCACGCCTGACCGACCTGCGCGAAGAGCTGGAGCGCCAGCTCGAACGCCTGCACCGCCAGGCCCAGGCAGCCGAAAAATACCGTGAGTACAAGGCCCTGGAGCGCCAGCTGAAGGCGCGCTTGTCGGCCCTGCGCTGGCGCGACCTGGATGAGCGCGTGCGTCAACGCGAGTCGGTGATCGGCGACCAGGATGTCGCCCATGAGGCGCTGGTCGCCGAGCAACGCAATGCCGATGCCAGCATCGAGCGCCTGCGTGATGGCCATCACGAACTGTCCGAACGTTTCAACCAGGTTCAAGGCCGCTTCTATTCGGTGGCCGGTGATATCGCGCGCGTCGAGCAGAGCATCCAGCACGGCCAGCAGCGCCTGCGCCAGTTGCAGGATGACCTCAAAGAAGCCGAACGCACGCGCCTCGAGACCGAGTCGCACCTGGGGCACGACCGTACCCTGCTGGCCACCCTTGGCGAAGAGCTGGCCATGCTCGAGCCGGAGCAGGAAATGACCCTGGCCGCTGCCGAAGAGGCCGCTGCCACCCTCGAAGAAGCGGAACTGGGCATGCACGGCTGGCAAGAGCAATGGGACAGCTTCAACACCCGCTCCGCCGAGCCGCGCCGCCAGGCCGAAGTGCAGCAATCGCGCCTGCAGCAACTTGAAGCCAGCCTGGAGCGCATGGCCGAGCGCCAGCGCAAGCTTGGCGAGGAGCGCGACCAGCTCGGCGCCGACCCGCAGGGTGACGCGATGCTCGAGCTCTCCGAACAGCTGGCCGCCAGCGAGATGCAGCTGGAGGCGTTGCAGCTGTCGGAGGAACAGGTGGTCGAGGGCCTTGAAGGCCTGCGCGCGCAGCTGCAGCAGGCGGTCCACGCGCAACAGCAACAGCAGGGCGACCTGCAGCGCCTCGGTGGCCGCCTGGCCTCGCTGGAAGCACTGCAGCAAGCCGCGCTGGAGCCAGGCGCAGGGACCGCCGACTGGCTGCGCGGGCAAGGCCTGGAGCAACGGCCGCGGCTGGCCGAAGGGTTGCGGGTGGAGCCGGGTTGGGAGCTGGCAGTGGAAACGGTGCTGGGCGCCGACCTGCAGGCCGTGCTGCTGGATGAATTCAACAGTCTCGACTTTGCCGGCCTGGAACAGGGCGAATTGCGCTTGCTGCTGGCCGGCGGGGAAGGGCCGCGCCAGGCGGGCAGCCTGCTCGACAAGGTCGAGGGGCCTGTCGACCTGGCGCCGTGGCTGGCCCAGGTAAAACCGGTCGAAGACCTCGCCCAGGCGCTGGCCCTGCGCGCCGCCCTCGCCGATGGGCAGAGCCTGGTCAGCCGTGACGGCTATTGGGTGGGCCGGCATTTCCTGCGCGTTAGCCGTGGTGGCGACGCCCAGGGCGGCGTGCTGGCCCGCGGGCAGGAAATCGAGCGTCTTGGCCAGGAGCAGCTGGAGCTGGAGGCCGCGCTGGAGCAGCTGGAGCAACAGCTGCAGGTACTGCGCGAGCAGCAGTCGGGCCTTGAGGAGCAGCGCGAACAGCTGCGCCGGCGCACCCAGGACGAAAGCCGTCAGCATGGCGAACTCAAGGCCAGCCTCAGTGCCAGCCGTGCCCGCGCCGAGCAGGTCGAGCTGCGCCGCCGCCGCCTGCATGAAGAATTGAGCGAACTCCAGGAACAGCGCGCCCTGGAGCATGAACAGCTGGGCGAGGCGCGCCTGATATTGCAGGACGCCCTGGACCTGATGGCCCAGGACACCGAGCAGCGCGAGCAGTTGATGGCCCGGCGCGACACGTTGCGCGAAGGCCTCGACCGCATCCGCCAGGAAGCTCGCCAGCACAAAGATCACGCCCACCAGTTGGCGGTACGCCTGGGCTCGCTGCGCGCCCAGCACGACTCCACACGCCAGGCCCTGGAGCGCCTGGAGCAACAGGCCGCGCGCCTGAGCGAGCGTCAGGAGCAACTGAGCCTGAACCTGGAGGAGGGCGAGGCGCCGCAAGAAGAACTGCGCCTGAAGCTTGAAGAACTGCTGGAGCGGCGCATGAGCGTCGACGAGGAAATGCGCCTGGCCCGCCTGCACATGGACGAAGCCGACCGCGCGCTGCGCGAGGCCGAAAAGCGCCGCACCCAGGCCGAGCAACAGGCGCAACTGCTGCGCGGGCAACTGGAGCAGCTGCGCCTGGAAAACCAGGGGCTGGATGTGCGACGTAAAACCCTGCAGGAACAATTGCTGGCCGACGGCTACGATTTGCAAGGGGTACTCGCCACTGTCGAGCCCGATGCCAGCGAGCAGGGCACCGAGCAGGAACTGGAGCAGATCGATGCGCGCATCCAGCGCCTCGGTGCTATCAACCTGGCGGCGATCGAGGAATACGAACAGCAGTCCGAGCGCAAGCGCTACCTCGACGCTCAGGATGCCGATCTGGTGGAGGCGCTGGACACCCTTGAAAACGTCATCCGCAAGATCGACAAGGAAACCCGAAACCGCTTCAAGGATACCTTTGATCAGATAAATGCCGGATTACAGGCACTTTTCCCAAAAGTTTTCGGTGGTGGCAGCGCTTATCTGGAACTGACGGGCGAAGATCTACTCGATACAGGGGTGACGATCATGGCGCGCCCGCCGGGCAAGAAGAACAGCACCATCCATTTGCTGTCCGGCGGCGAAAAAGCACTGACCGCCCTGGCGCTGGTGTTTGCCATCTTCAAGCTGAACCCCGCACCGTTCTGCATGCTCGACGAGGTCGATGCTCCGCTGGACGATGCCAACGTCGGGCGTTACGCGCGGCTGGTGAAGGAAATGAGTGAAACGGTGCAGTTCATCTACATCACCCATAACAAGATCGCCATGGAGATGGCGGATCAGTTGATGGGGGTGACCATGCACGAGCCCGGTTGCTCACGTCTTGTTGCAGTTGATGTGGAGGAGGCCCTGGCCATGGTTGATGCCTGATGAAGGAAGATTGGGCGGATTCTGTAGGTAAATGCCCCCGTCATGTGCGACAGACGGTGTAAAGTTGTCTTTGGTCGTGCTAGCTTAATGTCACTCGTTTTTTGCGTGGGTAAAACGCCTGTCAGAACATAGAGTTGGCGCCACGTGTTAAAGGGCTTTGAAGCCTTTGTTTTCAAGCATATTTTTATAGAGGCACGGGATTACATGGAAATCGGTCTGCGCGAGTGGCTGATCCTCATCGGCATCATTGTCATTGCCGGTATTCTTTTCGACGGCTGGCGCCGCATGCGCGGCGGGAAAGGCAAGTTGAAATTCCGTCTGGACCGCAGCTACGCCAACGTGCCCGACGAAGAGGGCAGCGCTGAAGTGCTCGGCCCGTCGCGGGTGCTGGATAACCACAAAGAGCCAGAGCTGGACGAAAGCGATCTGCCGTCGCTCAGTGCACCGGCGCGTGAACGCGAGCGCGAGCGCGAGCAAAAGCCGGCCAAAGCCAGCAAGCGAGCCAAGCGCGCCGCCGAAGTGCAGCCGCAGGGCGACCTGGACCTGGTGGCCGAGCAGCGTGAGCCAGACCTGTTCGCTGACAGCGACGAAGACTTTGCCGCCGACAACAACCGCAACAACGGGTTCACGGCCAATGGCAATGCCGCCGCCAAAGAGCTGCCGCCGGTCGAGGAAGTGCTGGTGATCAGCGTCATTTCCCGCGACGAAGGTGGTTTCAAGGGCCCAGCGCTGCTGCAGAACATTCTTGAAAGCGGCTTGCGTTTCGGTGAGATGGACATCTTCCACCGTCACGAGAGCATGGCCGGCCACGGCGAAGTGCTGTTCTCCATGGCCAACGCGGTCAAGCCGGGCATCTTCGACCTGGACGACATCGACCATTTCAGCACCCGTGCGGTGAGCTTCTTCCTCGGCCTGCCAGGCCCGCGTCACCCGAAGCAGGCCTTCGACGTGATGGTGGCCTCGGCACGCAAACTGGCGCACGAGCTCAATGGCGAGCTCAAGGACGACCAGCGCAGCGTGCTGACCGCGCAGACCATCGAGCATTACCGCCAGCGCATCGTTGAGTTCGAGCGCCGTGCGCTGACCCAGAAACGCTGATGTCATTGAGCTAGCGGACCTTGCCCCGGTCCTGCTCGCTTCGTTTCAAGCGCAAGAGCAGCCTAGGGCTGCTCTTTTGCTTTGCAAGAGAACCTGAAGAATGAACGCCGAATCCCGAATCCACGCCTTGCGCGCTGAGCTCGACCAGCACAACTACCGCTACTACGTGCTCGACGAGCCGAGTGTGCCGGACGCCGAATACGACCGCCTGTTCAACGAGCTCAAGGCCCTCGAAGCCGAGCACCCGCACCTGGTGACGCCAGACTCGCCAACCCAGCGTGTCGGCGGCGCCGCCTTGGCCGCCTTCAGCCAGGTCCGTCACGAAGTGCCCATGCTCAGCCTCGGTAACGCCTTCGAGGAAGCCGACCTGCGCGAGTTCGGCCGCCGTGTGGTGGAGGGGCTCGACCAACCCGGTGCGGTGGACTACAGCTGTGAGCCCAAGCTCGACGGCCTGGCGGTAAGCCTGCTGTATCGCGATGGCCAGTTGGTGCAGGGCGCCACCCGTGGCGATGGCACCACCGGCGAAGACATCAGCGCCAACGTGCGCACCGTGCGCAATATTCCGCTCAAGCTGCAAGGCGAGGGCTGGCCTGCGGTGCTCGAAGTGCGCGGTGAAGTATTCATGAGCAAGGCCGGTTTCGACCGCCTCAACGCCTCCCAGGCCGCAGCCGGTGGCAAGACGTTCGCCAACCCGCGCAACGCCGCAGCTGGCAGCTTGCGCCAGCTGGACTCGAAGATTACCGCCAGCCGCCCGCTGGAATTCTGCTGCTACGGAGTAGGGCAGGTCTCGGCCAGCATCGGCGAAAGCCACATCGGTATTCTCGAGCAGCTCAAGGCGTGGGGCCTGCCAATCAGTCGCGAGCTCAGGCATGCCGCCGGTATCGAAGAGTGCCTGGAGTACTACCGTGACATCGGCGAGCGGCGTAACAGCCTGCCGTACGAAATCGATGGCGTGGTGTTCAAGGTCAACAGCCTGGCGGCCCAGCGCGAATTGGGTTTCCGCGCCCGCGAACCGCGCTGGGCCATCGCCCACAAGTTCCCGGCCATGGAAGAACTCACCGAGGTGCTGGACGTCGAGTTTCAGGTCGGCCGCACCGGTGCGGTAACGCCGGTGGCACGCCTCAAGCCGGTCAAGGTGGCGGGTGTGACCGTGTCCAACGCCACGTTGCACAACATGGACGAAATTGCCCGCCTGGGCCTGCGCATTGGCGATACGGTGATCATCCGTCGGGCCGGTGACGTGATCCCGCAGGTGATGCAGGTGGTGCTCGAGCGCCGCCCTGAGGCGGCCCGCCCGGTGCAGGTGCCAAGCGAATGCCCGGTGTGTGGCTCGCAGGTCGAGCGTACTCAGCTGGTCAAGCGCAGCAAGGGCAAGGAGACCACCAGCGAAGGCGCGGTGTACCGCTGTGTCGGCCGCCTGGCCTGTGGCGCCCAACTCAAGCAGGCGATCATCCACTATGTGTCGCGCCGGGCCATGGACATCGACGGCCTGGGCGAGAAGAGCGTCGAGCAACTGGTGGACGAAGGCCTGATCCGTTCGCCGGCGGACCTCTACAAGCTGGAATTCGATCAGATCGTCGGCCTGGAAGGCTTTGCCGAAGTCTCCAGCAAGAAGCTGCTGGATGCCATCGAAACCAGCAAGCGCCCGAGCCTGGCGCGTTTCATCTACGCCCTGGGTATCCCGGATGTAGGCGAGGAGACCGCCAAGGTTCTGGCCCGCTCGTTGGGCAGCCTGGCGCGGGTGCAGCAGGCATTGCCGCAAGTACTGACCTACCTGCCGGACATCGGCCTGGAAGTGGCGTACGAGATCCACAATTTCTTCGAAGACGAGCACAACCAGCAGGTGATCGAGCAGTTGTTGGCCAGCGGCATGCAGCTGCAGGACGAGGGGGAGCTGGCCGCCGAATTTGCCGCCAGTGCCACCTTGGCCGGGATGATCGCCAAGCTCGACATTGCCTCGGTGGGGCCTACCGGTGCGCAAAAGCTGGTGGCCAAGCTCGACAGCCTGGACAAGATCATCGCCGCCGACGGTATCGACTTGCGCCAGGCCCTGGCGGCCAAGCAGGCTGATGCGGTGCGTGAGTTCTTCAAGGACGAGGCCAACCAGCAGCTGGCCCGTAATATCGAGGCGCAGTTGCTGGCGTTCGGCATGCACTGGAACAGCGAGAAGAAGGTGGCTGAAGGTTTGCCGCTGGCTGGCCAGACCTGGGTGCTGACCGGCACCCTGGAGCGCATGAGCCGCGACATCGCCAAGGAGAAGCTGGAAGGCCTGGGTGCCAAGGTGGCCGGTTCGGTGTCCGGCAAGACCCACTGCGTAGTCGCTGGGCCCGGTGCCGGCTCCAAGTTGGCGAAGGCCAGCGAGCTGGGGGTGAAGGTGCTGGACGAGGATGCGTTTGTGGTGTTCCTGGGCGAGCAGGGCATCAGCGTCTGACAGTTCCGGCCTCATCGCCGGCAAGCCGGCTCCCACGGGTATTGCACTGCCCTCAGGCTCAGTGAGGTCCCTGTGGGAGCGGGCTTGCCCGCGAAGAGGCCGGCCCAGACACCCTCGATTTGGACAAGTCATTGAGAAATGATGACTTTTTCTCCCCCAGAGGTTGTATCTGCTCCCCAGACCGGTACAATGGCGCCACTCGCTGTTCAGCGAGCCGCGTAGTGGTGGCCCCACCGGTCCCCCCGCATTGATTACCCGTTAACCTGGTCAGGCCCGGAAGGGAGCAGCCATAGCGGGAACATCGAGTGCCGGGGTGTGGCTGGTGGGGCTGCCTCCATTACGCAAGTCCTTGAATTCTCAAGGATTTCTCGCTCTAAATTCTCGAAGTGGACCAGTACCGTAGTGCACCTGAGTGGTGCGCCATGAGCGGCATATTAGCGTTCCTACCTGCTGGACGCCACCGCGAGGTGGGGTGTTGGCATGAGCGCGATACTGGCCTCCCGTGTCAATGGTTTATGGTAGTGGCACGATGATGTCGGGTGCCATAGAATCAGCTGCCTGTTAAGGTCCACCAAGGAAGAATGTATGGCAGTTAACTCGTTCCGCCCGCGTAAATTCGAAGACCATGAAATTGTCGACTCTGAAGGTAAGGTTGTAGGCCATATTCGCGTCAAGCCGAGCGGTGTGCTTTGGTCGCCTAAGAATGGCAAGGGGTGGCTGGGAGTATCGCTTGCCGATTTCGCGGCATTCATGGAAGCTAAGGGCGATAAGCAGACTAAGTAGCGCTGGAACTCAGGCTCCGGGCTGCCTTTACCTGTTATCAGGGTCGGCACTGGACATGTGCCGTTCGAGATCTTGAAGGGTAGCGGTGCATGGTTACCCTCAAGAGATTGTGGGTCGTCCCAGCCTGCTCCTGTTCCGCTTAGTTGATTCTGTTAAATCGTTGTCTCACAAGACGCAGCTAGCAGTACTCAGCTGTTCTGGGTGCTTTACCTTCTGTGTCTGATTTGAAGGACGCTTATGGCTAGCGATAATGAGCGCGCAGATCAGCTTGGGATGATGCAAATCGACGCGTCTAACAAGCTCGATCAATTTATCCTCGGCGCCACACTTGCTATATGTGCGTACCTTGCACAGACTAACCCATACGCACCATTCGGGCTGAACGAGGAGACAATGTTACTCGTCAGCCTGCTCACATTTGCCAGTAGTGCAGCCTTTGGCTTCTGGAGAATTGAGGCCAAGATTGCGATCATGTTCGCTAATGCCCAAGCTTTGGATGCGGATGAGCCTGAGGGTATTGAGGCTCATCGATCGGTCGGCTTAAGCTTTATTCGTAAATCGGTGTTGCATTATCACTGGCGCAATATATTGCTTCTTGCTGGGCTCGCAAGCTATGTTGGTACTAAAATCTGGGCTAGCTATCAGTCGAGCGGCTGGATACCTGTGAATTAAATTAACCAGGGGCCAATCTCGGAATGGGTAGTGCTCAGGGTGATGTTTGAGATTTTATTTTAACGGAAGTTATAGTGTCATCGAATATGCTTCTGTTATCAGACCAAACGCACCGCTCTCCCGTGTGGCGGATTTAGTACTTCACGATGACAAAGGATGCGAGAATGACTGATGTAGAAGTTGCTCCAAAAGTATTTATATCCTATTCATGGGAGAGTGAAACTCATAAAGAGTGGGTGCGCGGGTTAGCTGAAAGGCTGGTCATGAATGGTGTGAATGTGAGGCTGGACCAATGGCATATATCACCTGGGCAAAGCCTGACTCAGTTTATGGAAGTAGAGGCGCAGAGTTGTGACTTCGCTTTAATTATTTGCACTAAGGATTATAGCAGGAAGTCTTTGCTGCGGGCTGGTGGAGTGGGGTATGAGCAGCAGATAATCACAGGGCGTATTGCCGCAGGTCTGGGGCGAGAGCGATTCATTCCTATTATTCGAGATGGTGAGTTTGCACCAGGTTCTGATTGCTCAGTCCCTCCTCAGTTTTCAGGAATCTACGCCATCGACATGCGAGATGACGGTGTGCAAGATCAGCGGATTGAAGATCTACTGCGTGCGATATTTAAAGAGCCGGCTTTAAAGCCGCCTCCAATCGGGCTTCGTCCATCGTTTGCAGCAGTTTCAAATATTAAAAGTAATAAGTTGCCTGTCCATCGGTTGGCCGTACTAGATATTGAGGGGTGGCATCTATTGAGTGGGGTCGCGAGCAATGAGCGCTCCCCTAAGACATTTATTATTCCGGAAGTATCGGATAGGTATAACTTAGAATTGGGCGATGTCGTCAAGCTTCAGTTTGAATTCTCTCTTCTCGATGAGAATGAAGATGATGAGCTATTCTGCGAGCGGATGTGGGTTGAGGTTACAGGTTACTCTGGCCCATATATATTAGGTAGGCTTGTAAATCAACCTGTTTGTTCGGATGAGCAGGATAACCTTCATCATGGGGGGCAAGTGGTATTCCTGCCGGAGCATGTCATAGACATAACGAGGGAATGACTGGTTCCTCTCTTCTCTCCGTAATGCTTGGTGCGGAAGCATAATGAAGAGGGCGAGTAATTAAGCTGATGCGCATGGTTTGTGTGAGCGGAGGAGTTAGCCCGTTATTGAGTCCTGCCTTGGCGTTATGCAGAGTCTTTGGTAATGCTCAGTAAACTTGCATGTGGGGCTTGACTTTAGTTTTAGTATAGCAGGTTGTTGCCGGGTTGGGGCGCTGTTGGTAATGGTCGGCACTTTGTGCTGCTAGAGTGGGATCTGAGCGAGGACGTAGAGATGGAATTCGTAATGCGAGTAATTGAAGGGAGTGGTTTATGTCAATGACTGCTGCGGAAGACGAAGTATTTACCGCCTTCTTGCGAGATAAGGCCGCAGAGGCTTATCAGGCTGTTAAGTACAAGCCTAATGACTTCTTGAAAATGCTCGGTTCGATAGGGGGCTATAGGACAGCAGTATCACTGCTCTCCAAAGGCGCGCTGTCTGAGGGTTTCAAAAGGCTGTGGAGTGAGGGTAGGCTTGATCTTTCAGTCGAGGCAGTTATTGTTGAGAGCCAATGGGCTAAATTCTTTGATCAGCAGTTGCTCTCTCTTGCAGAAGACCGGCTTATCAAGGCTGGGTACAAAGTCATTGGCCAAGACTTGGGAGTCGGTGTTTGCTCGGTGTCCGAGTCCGCTCTAGAAGTTGGTTCATTGAAGTTGTTGTTTAGTGTGGGGCAGAAGTATTCAAGATCGGACATCTTTACGGTGCTCGGATTTGATCCTCATCCATCAGGGGGTGACTGGTTCACTGGTTACGTTCAGCATGCCGGGAACTATTTTGTATTCTGTAACGTAGGTAGTGTTGGAAGGACTGGGCATGACTATGATAATCATTTCATTGGTGATCAGTTAGTATGGTATGGCAAGAATGGTTCAAAGTTAGAGCACCCCTCAATCAAGCGACTTCTGAGTCGACAAGGGCAGGTCTTCATATTCTACCGCTCAGATAATCAGGATCCATTTATATTTGCTGGTGTAGCAATGCCATCGGATGTAGTTAATTCCACTCCTGTAAAAGTGGTGTGGAGTTTCAGTTCTAATGTGTCTAGGAATGATGGGCAGGTTGCAGGTTGCGCTACTGTGGTAGAGGGGGCGGTTTCAACTAGGTTGGTAAAGATGTATGAAAGGGACCGAGGGGCTCGGTTAAGGTGTGTAAACTATTGGGGCTGGCGATGCTTTGTATGTAGCTTCGACTTTGAAAGGATTTATGGAGGGCTTGGGAAGGACTTCATACATGTTCATCATCTGAAACCCTTATCGGAGATCGGTGGAGAGTACCATCTGGATCCAGAGCAGGACCTACGCCCAGTTTGCCCTAATTGTCACGCGATGCTTCATCGCTCAGTGCCAGCGCTTACAATTGAGGAGCTACAGCGTCATATGCATCTGGCTTCTTTGTAGTGCAGATGCCTCATCTGGGGGCGGTGTCAAGAACCTTGTCTATGCGCTATCGCCGCTAGTGGCGCTAATTTCAAAATATGGCAGACGCGGTGATTCGCTAGGGTCGCAGCCGTTCTATTGCTGAAGCTATCGCTTCCGAATTAGTGTCCAGTGCTTCTAGTGCCGCCATCACGTTATGATGGACGTTCACGCTGCCCCGCTGTCGTATCCATGTACTTACTTCCTCCACTGAAGCTCTGAGTGCGATCTGATTAAGATGCAGCAGCTCCAGGGCGTCGGCTAGGGCGGCAGATTTATCATCATCCATAATGTCATCTCAACAATTGTAGTGGTTTGGATTAAGTGAAGTCAGGTACTAGCCTTCATCGCACGCTGGATGGTGCTCAGGCTTACACGCAATTGCTCAGCAGCCTGACGGAATGACAAGCCCTTGGTTACTCCGTCACCAGCGATAGCTGCTCGTATTGCTGCGTCATCCACTGTCTTAGTACGGCCTTTGTAGGCGCCTCTCTCCTTAGCCTTAGCGATACCTTCTCGCTGACGCTCCTTGATCATAGCTCGCTCAAACTGCGCTACAGCTCCCATCATCGAGAGCATCAGGTGCTGGGTCGGGTTGTCTTCGCCAGTGAACTCCAACTGCTCTCTATTAAAGCGGATATGGACTCCCCGCTTGGTCAGGTCTTCCACTAGCTTCAGTAGATCCGCCAGAGAGCGAGCAAGCCTGTCAATGCTGTGTACCAGAATGGTGTCGCCCTCACGCACGTATTCCAGCATGGCCTGAAGCTGGGGGCGGTCAGTGGTAGCGCCGCTGAGCTTCTCGGTGAAGACCTTATCTAAGGCAACACCGTCAAGCTGGCGGTCTACGTTCTGATCTGCCGAACTAACTCGGATGTACCCAACTCGTGCCATATCCCTGTCTCTGTATTCATTTGACTCTAGATGCTGGGAGTGTGGCTGTATTCATTGTCAAAAGCAAGCCTAATGAATACGGGTTGCAGGCGTTATGTGTATTCACCAGCTGTGGTCGGTTAAGTAGAGGTAAAAGAATACTCGGATCCTGTACATCATCAGCCCCTCCAGCTTGTACGTCACATGTCTATCATTCTCCGATAATGGGCGCAGGCAGATCCCTGCTCCTTGCGGATCAGGTTCAGGACTGCCCGAATGCTTAACAAGCCAGGTCGTAACGCCCCATGCCCTTGCGGAAGTGGGTTTAAGTTCAAGCGCTGCCATGGCACTGATGATGGCCTAGGCCGGGAGCATCAGGTAGAGGGGTCACATATGCGGGACGCGTTAGAAGCAGCGATCTCGCGTCATCAGGCACAAGAGTTTCAGCGACGCGAGCAGCAGGGGCTTGGCAAGCCGATCATATCCTCAACATTCCATGATCACAGGCTCGTCGCCGTTGGTAGGAAGATTCATTATTCAGCCAAATGGCGGACATTCCATGACTTCCTATATGACTACCCCAAGGTGGTTCTAGGTCTTGAATGGTGGCATGCCGAGATTGATAAGCCAGTGGAGCAGCGGCATAAAATCCTCCACTGGGCGACCCGTAGCTATGACCAATCCAGAGCACACGTTGAAGCCGTAGGGCCGGGCAGTGCTCAGCCGATGACAGGGGCCATCGAGTCATATATGCGATTGGCTTACGATCTCTATAGCTTGGAGCACGCCGTGGAGGTTCAGCAATTACTGATCGACCGTATCAAGTGCTCTGACAATTTCCCAGGAGCGCTCTATGAGGTGCGAGTGGCCGCAGCTCTTCTTCGAGCGGGCTTTAGCTTGGACCACCAAGATGAAACTGACAGGCGTAGTACCCACGTTGAGTTCATTGCCACTCATACATCATCAGGGGCGATTTACGCTGTTGAAGCAAAGCGGCGAGAAGGCAAGCGGATGAATATCAATAGGCAGATGAGTCGAGCCTTGAGCAAGCATTCGGATCATCCCCGCATAGTCTTCATCGACACGAATGACGCGCGCTTAGAGGAGGGGAGGAAGCGGCCCACTCCTGTGGTTCTGGTAGAGGCTGAAGGTATGCTCAAGAGGTTTGAGTTGGACCCCTTAGCGAAGGCGCTCCCTGAGGCTTACATCATCGTAACGTATGACCCGCACGAGCATCATCTTGATGCTGTTGACCTACCTTCTGGTCTGCTCCTATGGGGATTTCATATTGCGGACCTGCACCCTGGGGCTAAAACCCTTCTTCAGCAGGTTGAGATTCAGCGGCGACACGCCCCAGTCTTCGACTTGTTAGAGTCGATGCAGAAGCACAGACGCATTCCCGTGACGTTCGATGGAGAGCCCGATGCATTCATTGGCGGTCCGCCCGCAGCTAGGCTTAAGGTTGGTCAGCTGCTACAGGTTCCAGGCTCAGATGGAGCATTGGTGAAGGTGAGGCTGGAGAGTGGCGTCGTCATGGCCGAGCAGAGAGAAGCTTGGTGTGTTGTGTGCAGCAATGAACAGCGTTTTATTACCAGGATTCCGCTGTCCGATGAAGAGTTACATGCCTACGCTCAGCATCCTGCAACCTTCTTCGGTGTCATTGACAGGAATGCAGCTCGCTCGGCTCCGAGAACTGAATTGCACTGGTTCAACTTCCTATGGGAATCCTATTCGAACACCGCTAAAGATACCTTGATTGAGTTCATGGGGCAGGCACCTGATATCGAGTACTTAAAAGCGCTGACTCAGGTGGAGTTGGCCACTGAGTACTGTGCCCGCATGGCGTGCGTGATGCTAAAGCAGATGGATGATAGAGCAGGCGGGGACCTGGCTTAGTCTCTTCGCCTTCAATCCCAGCAATCCCGTGGAGTGTGGTGCGAGTAATCCACTCCACCGAGGCGTTCAAGGCGGCCCGTTAAATAGCTATCAATTAGCTTCAGGTATGGTTCTTAAGTGAGGTGTGCTGCTCACATGTCTTCGAAGAGGTCCGCGATGCTGACGCCCAAGGCGTCGGCCAGCACCTTGATGGCGTTGATGGAAGGGTTGGCACCCCCTGTCTCGATGCGAGACATGTAGGTCCTGGCGAAGCCGCACCGATCAGCAAATGCTTCCTGACTCATACCCATAGCCACACGCAGCTCCCTGACGCGGGTGCCGAACTGGTGCTGAAGCGCTGGAGACGGAGGGGGGGCGGGCATTCCCCAATGGTCCAGAGATGTGATCTAATCGGACACACACTAATCGTGACATTCGGGGGTTAGGTTGTCTCTGCCTCTGGAGATTGGTGTGACGGCTAAACCTACGTCCCTCTACCAACCCGGTACGAGTGTGCATGGTAGGCCAGCTTCACTCAGCAGCTCACGTGAGGCGTGAGCAGTAAGTCCTCAAGTAAGTCAAATCAGTAAGAAACCCAGTAAGACCGTAAGACGTAAGGCCATATACCAAACCTACCTCTCACTGGAGACATACTGATGATTGAACAACAAGCTTCAAGCAATGGCGCAACCGATAATGGTCAGGCCACCCTGTACATGAAGCGAGCCCTCTTCGGGGATGTAGCTGACGTGATCCGGACCAATCCCAAGGCCGCCACGGTCATGCTGAACCTTTTGGCAAAGGTGTATAGCGACGGTCATGTGGAGACTACCTTGGCCGTTGTGGCTGATCAGTGCGATATGACGCTGAAGGACGTAGGAATGGCGATTGCTCACCTTTCAAACGTGGGCTTGATCTGCTCGGTAGAGGCTTCCCTTGAGCCAGGAGGCCCACTCATCTGTGTAGTGAGCCCTGGCTTGGCTACGGCAGACAAGCCTGAAGTGTGCGTGTAACCCCTTAATCACCCTATTGACGGTCTGCCTTGGCTGATCCTCGCTTTTGAAGCAAGGCAGGCAAGGCGGGCCTTAGCCCATTATCAACTGATCACCCAGTTAATCAGCATCAGCACCCGGTGTCCTGATCTTCAGGCTTACTGCCGTCTAGGCAAGTGATAAAGAAGCTGATGCGTTGCAGCGATGACTTCCTATGCCCATCTAGGGCAATTACCTATCGAACCTAAAGTATATTGTTATGGCAAGGACCTTCCGCAATCCAGCGAATGGGCACGTAGAGGAAGTGGCCGGAGAAGCCGCTGGGCTGGTAGTACTACTTGGTCCCATCTACCTTGCATTTAAGGGCCTCTGGGGGCACTTCTTCTTATGGCTGCTTCTGGTGGGAGGCTTCTCGTTAGCAACTGGAGGGTATGGAATCGTCTTTGCTCTACCTATCGCAACCATCGCTTATGCAGCAACCATAAACAAGATGATTGTCAACTCTTACCTCCGCAGGGGTTGGCAAGAAGTAAATGTAGCACCAGATCAGGTTACAGGCCAAGCAGTTGTAACTATCAGCGGCCAGAGAGACTGCCCCTATTGTGCAGAGCTGATCAAAGCTCAAGCTAAGAAGTGTAAGCATTGTGGCTCAGAAGTGGAGTCGCTGGCTCAAGTGGATTCAAATACTGTTAGTAAAGAGCAATGGTTTGTGACTTTGCCCTTCGCCTCTAACAAGGAGTACAGAGAGATAACAGATAAGGTTCGAGGGAGTGGTTATGACGTGCCCTCGGAGACGTCTAAGTTTATACGGGTAGGTCCCTATATTAGTGAGGCTCAGGCTTCTAATGCTCTTCAGGCGCTTGCAGCAGATCATGGCCTTCAAGGTGGCGCCTTAGAGAGTGCTTCAGCTCTGTAAGCTGCTAGGCAGTGGGGCGGAGCGCAAGCCCCACAAAGCTAAGTGGGAGTGCTGGTGATTTATATGTGGTGACGTAGCCGTCACGGCGGATTACTTTGAGTGAAAGCCAGAAGAAGAGCAGGGTGGTGCTGCCCCACTCCACCCCTAGTTGAAGAGTTAACCTGCGCCTGTCGGCTTGGTTCCTGTAGTGGGCAGGAGAGCAACAGCCCACTATATTGTTGGTTTGGGTCTCTTATAACCTGTGACGCGCCGTCACGCGATAATATATCTATGCCGCTCGGCATGATTGAGATCAAGGCTTAGAGAGGGAGGGCAGTACAGCCCTTATCTCCCTCTGCTGATAGAATTGTTATCTTGCCTCACGGCATGTTTGCAGCAGGGGGCAGGGCGGAAAGCCCCCAAAGCTTTTGATCTCAGCCTTGTAGATATACCGTGACGTTCGTCACGTAGCTATAGATTCAAAGGGTCCCGTTAAGGTTAAAGCAAGATCAAGAGCGGGGGCTTTATTGCCCCTTCTCCGCTGCTTAGAGATATTGTTCGTGCCTTGGGCACAAGTGATCCTGCTGTGGCGAAGCCGCCACGATAGTGAATTCATAGAGGTAATTAATCTCAAAGCTTCGCTTTGGTACTCACCTTACATATATGCGGCCGTATTACTCCCCCCCCCCCCCTCCCTGCTCCTGAACCATTGCGGGCGACTATGCTGCCTGTGGGGTCTTATGCTCTGCTGCCTCGGCTCGCCATTTTCTGATTGTCTTCGGATCGACCTTTGTATCTCTTGAGATGGGCTTGACCTGAGCACCTTCCCTCAGCATCTGCATCACTTTAGACTTCATTGGGTGCTCCTGGCGTCCGGGGAATTTGATGGTGGTCTCCTGATGTTGGGTGTTATTCAACTCTGCTTCGTGTTCTTCAATGCTATTGAATTGGGTCAGTGTGCGTAGGTCATAGTGAAGCTTCTCCAGTACCTCAGAGCTTGGGATGTTAGCGTCATCGCAGTCTTGCCAGTCATGAGTGGTTGCTATAGAACGGCTGAGCACTTTGATGGGAGTGCCATTCATCTCTTGGGAAAGCAAGCTGGGGCGGCTCTTCATCATCCATGGGATTATTAGTTGGACTGCTTTTAAGTATCGTCTCGCATGTCGTTCCCTTAGCTGTAGCAAGTCCTCGATGGCTTCGTTCGAGAAGATGGGTAGGTTTTCCAGAATTAATGTTAATTTGCGCACTGACAGCGGCATGGATTTACCGTTCGTACCTATTGGCTGGTCATGCCAATCAAGTCTGGCTATACCCTCTATTATGTCCATCGCAAACTTGGGATAGCGCCCCCACTGCGTTTCGCGTCCGATGAATCCATAGAATGGGTTGGTGATAGTCTTGGGCTTTGGTCCTCGCGTGCTCTTCGGCTTTCTATTCTGGGAGGTCGGTGTATTGGTATTCAGCAATCGCTGTGTGTTGGCAGTTATTCGTGCGTTTAGTGCTGCAAGTTTCAGGGGGGGAAGGAGATTTGTGGTGCGAGGTTTCAATTGGTAACTTCCTTGTGGTTGCTCGTCGGTGCGCACATGCATACACCTGTAATTATTGCTAGGCTTGTCTGTGAGTGTCGCAGGCAACACGAGCCCTGCTCTGATCAGTAGTCCAACGGCTTGAGTAAGCGAACTCGTGGGCTGATTGTGCTTGTTTAGGTATTAGTTGCTTGGTTGGGTTGTGTTTCAGTTGCGCGCTACTAAGCTTCAAGCGGACAGTTTGATTCTGTTTGCTCTGGGAGCGTCGTCGGGTAATGCGGTAGTTATCAGGCGACCGTTGCTTTATTATCCATTGAGCAAGAGTAGCTATCGATTAATGCGTCTGGATCTAACCTGAGATCAGTTGGTTCTTCCGGAAACTATGGCGACAGAAGAAGTTGCGATGATGATGTCATGCTTGGTGTGGAGTACGTTTGCGCCTGGGACGGTTTTGAAACTTGGGGCTAGAGCGTCTAGAGGAACATCTGGTAAGACTTGAATTTCGTTGGGATGGATGCTATCAAGAAGCTGTCCCGAGTCAACTGCACGAGTGCAGTTAGGGTGTGAAGACAGTGGCTAAACGGTAATGTGATTCTCCTTGAGTACTACTTGTGCGTCTTCTGGGGGCAGTCAGGGGAGGGCTAACCTGCTTCCCCTGATCCGTAGTCGTCGGCGCTATTGTCCTGTTGCTTCCAGTCTGATCTGGCTAAGTGCTTCTGCCATTGCCCTCAGAGGGCTACGGCTGCCGTAGATACTGAAGGTCACTGCTCCGTCTTCATGGCCAGCTATCCGCTTGATCAACGAGTCTTGCACCCCAGCATCGCGCAGGTCATCAATGAGCGTGTGGCGGAAGCTGTGGAAGGTCTTGCGAGTATCAGTGATGCCCAGCTTCGTCTTGTAACGACCGAACCACTTTGACGGAGCATGGCCGAGCTTGCCCCGCACTGCTTCCAGCTCAGGGAATACCCGATCAGCGCCAGTAGCTTTGACTGATTCAACATGTTTAAGCAGGCCCAGGTCCAGCAGGGCAGGGTGTAGGGGGATCATCCGACGACTGCTAGCGTTCTTCAGGTTTTGCCCATCACGACTGTCATCAACACGGATGCAGTGAATCCCTTGTTGCTCGATGAAGTTATCAACCCGTAACTGGCACAGTTCTTCCAGCCGGCAACCCGTAGCTCGCCCCATTAAAGGTAGCCAGTAACGCCAGGGGTGCTTGCGTGCTTCCTTCCGCAGTGCCTCAAGGCTCAGCAATGCAGTCAGATCATGGTGGTCAAATGACAGGCGTGCTTCCTTTGCTGATCCTGTCATAACCTTCATCCCAGCCAGAGGGTTCTCCGCGACATACCCGTTCGCCTTGCACCAGTTCATAAAGGCCGTGAGCTTGCGTAGTCGGTTGTTGACCGTGACTGCGGTGATGGCCTTGTAGGTGCTACCCGACTCGACCACTTGCCTCAGGGTCTTCCCCTTGAATTCTGGCCGTAAGCCGAAGTACTGAGGGCAGCGGCTAAGCCGTTCTTTGAGTAGGCGAGCTTGTTGAGCATCGAAGGCTAACGCAGGCATATCACCCATCAGCTCGAATAGATCCGTAAGTGCGCGTTCAACGTCATCGGTGCTGCCTTGCCGCCATGTGCCACCGCGTTTGCCCTCTTCTATATAAAGCTTAGAAAGGGTTGCCAGGGTGGGACCGCCACTTGCTGGCTTCGGTGTGGGTGCCATAGCTTGCTGTAGTGCAGCGCGAGAGGTGGGCATGGGAGATGAGTCACGCCACTGTATGCACAGCACACTCAAAGCTTCAGAGGGTGTCAGGGGGTGCTCGCTCAGGTGGCAGCTCACCCGCTGAGCCAATGAGGTGGCAAGGTACAAGGCCGCTTGCCGCTCACGTACCCGGAGGGATATGCGAAGGGTGTGGCGGTTGGGGAATAAGTGCTTGGGTAGTCGAAGGTTGAGGTAGTAAACGGACTGGCGGCGAACGATGTAGGCCATGGGTGAGCACCAGAGTGGACCAGTAAAGTGGACCAATTGAGTGGAACAATTCTGGTCACACCCCGAGTCTTGTGCGTCCATGTTGAGTGTCTACATGGGTAGATGGTGAGCTACCCCATCAGCTTCAAACCCTTGCCCCATAAGGCCTGCATTGATTCCCGAGCATGCTTGCATGCGACCTGGTCAGGCCCGGAAGGGAGCAGCCATAGCGGGAACATCGAGTGCCGGGGTGTGGCTGGTGGGGCCGCCTCCATTTCTGGGGTCGGAAAACCATGTGCATACGCGCTTGGCTCTCGGTCTCATCTCCCCAGTGCCAATGCTAACCTAGCAGCAGAATGCCGCCGACCAGCAAGGCAATGGTGAATCCTGCTCCAAGGCTAAATAGTAGAAACTCTTCCCACAGAGAGGAGCTATTTGTTCGACGCAGATCTTCGTCAAGTGCCTCTATTATGTCCCGCTGTATTCGCTTGATGTTTTGTTGGTGTGGAGCGGACATGATTTCCCCTCTAGTCTGGATGGCGGGAGAGCGCTCATAGCTTGATGATCAGGCCTAAGATGCCTCCGGCGGCTGTAGCAATAGCTGACCCTGCCACTATGGGATACCAGCGCGTTTCTCGTGCCAATTTGCGGGCCTCCGCGCTCAGTTTATTAGCTTCTGCCACGAGCTTGCGATTTTCCAGGTGCAGCTTGTCCAGTTCCAGGTTTTCTCGATCATCTTGAAGCATAAGCCACCTTACCGGGTGACGGCACAGGCCTTGGTGCAGGTATTCTGGGCCTTGTGTACTCTTATGGAAATCATTCACTTCAGTTGGAGTTGTAGTCCGAGCCTGTTCATCAAGTGGTCCATCTTGGCTTTGAAGGGGTGTATGGGAGCCCCTTACATAAAAACAGGATCATTCCTACAACCTTGCATTTGCTGACGAATTATCCTACGCACTCTGTCGACACCCGTCTGATTGTCCCTGGAAACCTCGCCCTATAGCCTTTTGCGGTCGCTGTCGGTTCAGCGATCGGGTGTGGAAGCCTGGAAGCGGTCACGTCGGGCAGTTGTCGTTTATGGCAGCTGTGCGCGGGAGGTATTCGTACCTGCTGGGTTTCCCACGTGCCTGGTCTTCCACCCCGTGTACAGCTGCCACCCCTCATGCGTGGAAGCAGGCGGGCGCAGCTCAGATAACGTGGAGCTGTTATGAAAAAAATTGTCCCTGATCCACCACACGTTTTCGAACTTCCTCCCGGCAAATCCCTCTCCCGCGCCATCAGCGACGGCATCGTGCCGATTGAGTTCGTGATGATGAATGTCACCCATTACCTGATGTTCGCCTACAGCGACAGCCGGCGGGCGCTTGAGCGGATCGAGGATGAAGAGACGCGGCAGCAGCTGGAGCATGGGTTGCGGGCGATGCAGATTACCTGGGGGCAGGCGGATGCTTTGGCCCTGGCGGTTGAGCGGCAGCGGTAGATGCTGAAGAAATACCGGAGAGATATCTGTCGGGCGCTCCAACTACGTCCCAACTTCTCTCCGGTGTTCGCTGGTTTATGCAGAGCGCTTCAACGTATGCGCTGATTTGTTCTGTTTTTTCCCATGCCCCGCCGCCGAAAGCTTCATCAGCCGCTGGAATTTCGGGCAGGCCAGATGATCCTCCTCAGGGCACTGCGCCGCATGTCGCAGCCCCTTGCTCATCGCCTGCAGCTGCCTGATCCGCGCATCTAGTTCATCCGCCTTGGCTATCAGCATCTGCCGGTCAACCTGCAGGTTGACCAGCATCGCTCCCACTTCATCCAGAGAAAACCCAGCCGCCTGGCCCAATGCGATCAGCGCAAGCCGGTCTTCAACGTCAGCTGCAAACTGTCGGCGTTGCCCCTGCCTGGCGAGTGATTCGAGCAAGCCTATCTTCTCGTAATAACGCAGCGTTGATGCAGGTACACCTGTGCATTTTGCTGCGGGATGTGGCGATCTAGAAGCTACTGGGGCAGGGGGGGGACTGTGCTTACGCCGGCTTCATGCTTTAAACACTGATGTTTACAGCGAGCGGATTTTATCGGACCGAGCCCACGGGGCGTGGAGGTCGCGTCCTGCATCTTTGCGCAGCAAGCATCATTACAGTGATGCAAGCCGCAATAAAAGGAGCGCAGGTATGAAAATGAGCAAGCGGGATCTGGTCGCCGGTGTGTTGGTGACCGTGCTGTGGGGTTGTAACTTCTCGGTCATCGAGCTGGGTTTGAGAAGCCTCGACCCCTATCTAATGACACTGTTGCGCTTCTCTTTCTGCGTGATTCCTCTAGTTTTCTTTATTCGCCGTCCATCCGGCATATCGTTCGGCGTACTGGCACTTTACGGCGTGCTTTTCGGCGCCGGGTTGTGGTGGTTGGTCAACTTCTCGATGTACCAGGGTTTGTCTCCAGGCATGTCCTCCGTATTCTTGCAATTCAGTGCCTTCTTCACAATTTTGCTGAGCAGTGCGGTGCTGGGCGAGCGTATCAACGTGGCTCATCTTTGCGGCATGGCCTTCGCAGCCTGCGGTTTGATGATCTTGCTGTCGAACGCTGAGTCATCGACATTGATGGGCGTGATTCTGGTATTGGTCGCGGCGTTGGCCTGGGCGTTATGCAACCTGCTGGTAAAGCTGAAGCGTCCATCCGAAATGATGGCTTTCATCATATGGTCGAGCCTGTTCTCGGTGCCGGCCATCTTCGTTCTGACCTTGGCAGTCAAGGGTTGGGCACCATTCAGGACCCTGACTAAGGGGGTGGCACCGGAGGCGGCGTTCTCGATTCTCTTCCAGAGCTATATCACGACCATCCTGGGGTATTGGGTGTGGAACAACCTCATGAAGAAGTATCCCGCTGCCCAGGTTGCGCCTTTGTCGCTACTTGTCCCAGTGTCGGGGGTGGTTGCCTCGTATGTCTTCTTTGGTGAGCAAATGAATGCATTCAAGACAATAGCCATTGTTTTTGTTCTCCTGGGTCTTTTGATTTTTGTCAACGCCCAGAGCCTGGCGGGTTTCCTGCGTACAGGCCGCCGAAATTGCTAATTTACAACGTGGATATAAAGCGCATGGATGCCCTTTGTCAGAGGTTCGGCGTATCCGAATCCTGTGACTTCTCGTGTGTCTTGAACAATGTGTAACCGTCGAAATCGAGCGCAGCGCGGGCGGCGCTCGATCTCAAATGAGCCACATTAATCTAGGCGGACCCTCAGCCGCCTGTTCAGGGACGGGCCGCCGAAACCCCCTCCCTATACCCAGTAACCCCATACCGCCGCGTAATCCGCTCGATTTCCCCCGACTCCTTCATCCGCACCAGTGCCCTCAACACCCCCTGCGTCGGCAGCGTCGGGTCGTTGCGCACCATGCACCCCAGCGCCTGCTCCTCCAGCACCGCCAGCACCTGCAGGCGCTGCTCGGCCGGCAGCCGCTGGTTGAACCACTGCAACGACAGCTCATTGCTGACCGCATGCCGATAACGCCCTATTTGCAGCTTCTGCAGCGCCAACTCCTGGCTACGGCTGTCCTCGCGGCGCAACTGCCCCTGCTCGAATAAAGGCTCCAGCGTCGGGTAGGTGTACCCCAGCACCGTGCCAATGGGCTGCCGCGGCAGTTGCTCCGGCCGGGTCGGGGCGTTGTCACCTGGCTGCCCGACCAGCACATCGCGCTGATGGAACAACGGTATGCTCCAGACAAAATGCCCTGGCCGGTCATTGAACCACTGCGTGCTCACATAGCAGCGCACGTCGATGTCGCCATCATCCATCGCCTGTTGCAGGCGCAGGCGGGCCAGCACGTGGTATTCGGGGCGGGCGCCGACTTCGCGGGCAATCCATTGCATCAGGTCGAACAGCAGCCCTTCGACCGGCTGCTCGCCCTCGACGCGCATCAGCGGCATGCTCCAGCTTTCGGCGACGGAAAAGCGCAGCACCGGTGGATCGGCCAGGCTGCAAGTGGTCCAGAGCAATAACAGGGCCAGCAGTCTTCGCAAAGCACATCCTCCATGAACAACGTGCGCCAGTTACTTAGCGTAGACGAACCATGCAGGGTGCAATTTCGGCCCCGCTCCGCTAGCATTAGCGATCTTCCGCTCGATCAGGCTGCGATGGTTTTTCGATGAGTTATCAGGTTCTTGCACGTAAATGGCGTCCGCGCTCGTTCCGCGAAATGGTCGGCCAGACCCATGTGCTCAAGGCCTTGATCAATGCCTTGGACAACCAGCGCCTGCACCATGCCTACCTGTTCACCGGTACGCGTGGCGTGGGCAAGACCACCATTGCGCGGATCATCGCCAAATGTCTCAACTGCGAGACCGGTATCACCTCTACACCGTGCGGCACCTGCTCGGTGTGCCGGGAGATCGACGAAGGCCGCTTCGTCGACCTGATCGAGATCGACGCCGCCAGCCGCACCAAGGTCGAGGACACCCGCGAACTGCTCGATAACGTGCAGTACGCGCCGAGCCGTGGGCGCTTCAAGGTCTACCTGATCGACGAAGTGCACATGCTCTCCACCCACTCGTTCAACGCCTTGCTCAAGACGTTGGAAGAGCCACCGCCCTACGTCAAGTTCATCCTCGCCACCACCGACCCGCAGAAGCTGCCTGCCACCATCCTGTCGCGCTGCCTGCAGTTCTCGCTGAAGAACATGAGCCCGGAGCGGGTGGTTGAACATTTGAGCCACGTGCTGGCCGCCGAAAACGTGCCGTTCGAGCCGGATGCCCTGTGGCTGCTCGGCCGCGCTGCCGATGGTTCCATGCGCGATGCCATGAGCCTCACCGACCAGGCCATCGCCTTTGGCGAAGGCAAGGTGCTGGCCGCCGATGTGCGCGCCATGCTCGGCAGCCTCGATCACGGTCAGGTCTACGGTGTGCTGCAGGCGCTGCTGGAAGGGGATGCGCGGGCGCTGCTGGAGGCGGTGCGCAACCTCGCCGAGCAGGGGCCGGACTGGAGTGGCGTGCTGGCCGAAATGCTCAACGTGCTGCACCGGGTGGCCATCGCCCAGGCCCTGCCGGAAGCCGTGGACAACGGCCAGGGCGACCGCGACCGGGTGCTGGCGCTGGCGTCGGCCTTGCCGGCCGAAGATGTGCAGTTCTACTACCAGATGGGCTTGATCGGCCGTCGCGACCTGCCATTGGCGCCGGACCCGCGAGGCGGTTTCGAAATGGTCCTGTTGCGCATGCTGGCGTTCCGCCCAGCCGATACCGACGATGCGCCGAAGCCGGTACTAAAGCCGGTGGGGATCAGCCAGGCCACAGCTGATCCTGCAACACCGGTGGCAGCGCCAGCGGTGGTTGCGCCCCCGCCAGCCGAGGTGGCTGCCGTCGTCGAGGCAGCGCCTGCGCCACAGCCACAAGCCGAGCCTGAGGCCAGCGTCGCTGACCCAGAGCCAGAACCGGCCCCGGTAGAGGAGGTCATCGACCTGCCCTGGGAAGAGCCGGCAGCCAAGCCTGAGCCTGTTCCCGCGGCCGTCGAGCCAGAGCCGGCCCCGGTTGCCGAGCCCAAGCCTTCGGTAGCCGAACCGCCCGTTGCTCAGCCCATCCATGACGAGCCGCCATTCGACCCTTCTGCCTACGCCCCGGCGGGCATGGACCGTGATGACGAGCCGCCGATGGATGAGGATTACTACGGCGGCGAAAGTGACCCGGTTGGCTTCAGCTACCTGGACGAACTGGTCGAACACGTCCAGGAAGAGGCCCCCATCGCTGCGCCCGAGCCGCTGCCGGCCGCCAAGCCTGCCACTGGCCTGGCCCTGCAATGGCTGGAATTATTCCCGCAGTTGCCTGTCTCCGGTATGACAGGCAACATCGCCGCAAACTGTACGTTGATCGCTGCAGACGGTGACGATTGGCTGCTGCACCTGGATCCGGGCCAGGGCGCGCTGTTCAACGCCACCCAGCAACGCCGCCTGAACGAGGCGCTCAACCAGCACCTGGGGCGCACCCTGAACCTGCGGATCGAGCTGATCCTCCCGGAGCAGGAAACCCCGGCCCAGGCAGGGTCGCGCAAGCGCGCCGAGCGCCAGCAGGATGCGGTGACGTCGATCGAGCAGGATCCGTTGATCCAGCAGATGATCAAGCAGTTCGGTGCCACCGTGCGGCAGGATACTATTGAGCCTGTAGAAGCCCTGGCCAGCCAGGGCCAGTAATCGATAACCATGCGGCCGGGCCTGCGCCGGGCCGCATCACACGAACCAATCGAGGTATACCCCCATGATGAAAGGTGGCATGGCCGGCCTGATGAAGCAGGCCCAGCAGATGCAGGAAAAAATGGCCAAGATGCAGGAAGAGCTGGCCAACGCCGAAGTGACTGGCCAATCCGGTGGCGGCCTGGTCAGCGTGGTGATGACCGGTCGCCATGACGTCAAGCGCGTCAGCATCGACCAGAGCCTGATGTCGACCGACGAAGACGACAAAGAAGTGCTCGAAGACCTGATCGCTGCCGCGCTGAACGACGCCGTGCGCAAGGTCGAGCAGAGCAGCCAGGAAAAAATGGGTGGCATGACCGCCGGCATGCAACTGCCGCCGGGCTTCAAGATGCCGTTCTAAGGCATTTGCACCGAAAACCGCCACTGGGAAACCGTGGCGGTTTTTTTATTGGGTTTGCTGATTGAATGCTTCGAACAATCAACCTCAGCCCTCACTCGCCTTTGGACAACTCCACTGATCGCCGATGTGCAGCAAAGGCAGCCGCACCCCCCAGTTCGCGAAGTTTGCCGTCCCCTTCAAATACTTCAATGGCAGCCGCCGTCGTGCCGTTCGGTGAAGTTACCGCTGCTCGAAGTTCGGTGAAATCGGCATGTAGCTGATGTTGCAAAGTGGCAGCACCCCACGCAGTTTGCGCTGCCAGCTTGCGCGCCAGTTCTGCTTCCAGGCCTAACTTCACACCGGCCTGTGCCAGCGCTTCGCTAAACAGGTGATAGTACGCCGGCCCGCTTCCACTGATGGCTGTGACTGCGTCAAGTTGCTCTTCTTCTGCAACCCAATGTGCCGTGCCGACTGCTTCGAATAGCTGACTGATGGCAGCCTTGCGCGCCATATCCAGCTCCCCGCTCGCATATAGCCCGGTGCAACCTGCCGCCACGAGTACCGGAGTATTAGGCATGGCCCTGACTACCGGGCAGCGCTGCTTCAGCGCACAGCTCAATGTGGCCTCGGTAACACCAGCGGCAACCGATATCACGATGGCCTGGCTGCACTGGTGGTCGCTCAGCCCCCGAAGTGCATCAGTGACATAGGCGGGTTTCACGGCCAGGACGATTAGCTGGAACGCCTGGTCGTAAGGGACCTCTTCAAGCCGTGCATAACAGCCAGCCCCGGCATCCTTAGCCAAACCCGGATCGACAATGGTCAAGCGCTCTATCAGCCCAGCTTTAAGCCAGGCATTACCCAGCGCGCCGCCCATGCGCCCATAGCCGATAAACAGCACATTCATTGGATGCTCTCCGTGTAGTTGTTGTTGTGTCATTTCTAGATTAAGAGCATTTCCGTGTTGGGTGCAACCCGGTGCAACTTTGAATGTTCATTCAATTAAAACCTTGCGGTGTGGTTTTTTTCTTCCCAGGCACCATTATGGTGAGCGCGCTGTTTTTTTCTGTGAAAACGAATCAAAACAGGGCATTTCCTTAAGTATTCAAAAAAAATTAAAGATTAAACGTTTAATCTTGGTTGCACCTTTTTCCACAGTTTGAATACCATCCGCTCGCAACGGTGCAACCTGGTTGCTCTTTGTCACACTTCACACAGTGCTCGCCGACATAACATCAAAAAAACGGAGACTCGAATGACGCCGTCCAGTGCAACTCCCCCAGCAACCCAGGGGCGTGGCCGAGCCTTGGTCGCCAGCCTTACCGGCAGCTCCATCGAATGGTTCGACTACTTCCTCTACGGCACCGCCGCCGCCCTGGTATTCAACAAGCTGTTCTTTCCGACCTTCGACCCGGTGGTCGGCCTGCTGCTGGCGTACCTGTCGTTTTCCCTGACCTTTTTCGTGCGGCCCATCGGCGGTGTGCTGTTCGCGCACATTGGCGACCGTATCGGGCGCAAGAAGACCCTGGTCATTACCCTGTCGCTGATGGGCGGCGCTACGGTGCTCATCGGCTGCTTGCCCACCTATGAGCATATCGGCGTCTGGGCACCCATCCTGCTCATCAGCCTGCGTGTGATCCAGGGCCTGGGCATCGGTGGCGAATGGGGCGGCGCGCTGCTGCTGGCCTACGAGTACGCACCGGCCAAACGCAAGGGCCTGTTCGGCAGCGTGCCGCAGGTGGGGGTGACGGTTGGCATGCTGCTGGCCACCATGGCCGTGAGCTTGATGGCGATGTTGCCGGAAGACCAGTTCATGAGCTGGGGCTGGCGTGTGCCGTTCGTACTGAGCGCGGGCCTAGTGTTCCTTGGCCTGTGGATTCGCCATGGCCTGGACGAAACCCCGGACTTCAAGAAAGCCAAGGAAACCGGCAACGTGGCCAAGATGCCCCTGGTCGAGACCCTGCGCGACCACTGGCGCGAAGTACTGATCGCTGCCGGCCTGAAAGTGGTGGAAACGGCGCCTTTCTATATCTTCTCTACGTTCGTGGTCAGCTATGCGGTGACGACCCTGGGTTACAGCAAGGTCACTACTCTGAATGCAGTGATGATCGGTGCGGCGGTCGCCTCGCTGATGATTCCGCTGATGGGCTGGCTGTCGGACAAGGTCGGGCGTAAGGCGGTCTACATTGCCGGTATTCTGCTGATCGCCGCGTTCATCGTGCCGTATTTCATGTTGCTTGATACCCGCACCACCTGGGGCCTGATGCTGGCCACGGTGATTGCCTTCGGCGTATTGTGGGCGCCGGTGACTGCCGTGCTGGGTACCATGAGTTCGGAGATCTTCTCCACCCGTGTGCGCTACACCGGCATCACCCTGGGCTATCAGCTGGGCGCCGCCCTGGCTGGTGGTACCGCACCACTGATCGCGACTTTCCTGCTCAGCCGTTACAACGGCAGCTGGCAACCGGTCGCCCTGTACTTGCTGGGCACGGTGCTGATCTCGCTGGTCGCAGTACTGGCCGTGCGCCCTGGCCGGCGCGACGACCAGCAGACGCCGCTGCGCGGGGCGGTCGAGTCCTGAGCCGCTGGCTATCGCTGCAAGCGAAGGCCTGCGGCGATAGCCGGATTCAGTGAGGCGCGGGTGAACGCGTGCTGGGCAGCCGGGGTCAACTGCAACGCTGGGTCAGTTGTTTTTACCCGTGACGTGGGAGATTTGACGCTGCCAGCCCGCGCCGGTATAAACCGCCTCTCATTGATTTATCAGGCCTTCCCCCATGAGCTTCAGCCCCCTCATCCGCCAACTGATCGACGCCCTGCGCACCCTGCCCGGTGTTGGCCAGAAAACCGCCCAGCGCATGGCGCTGCAGCTGCTCGAGCGTGACCGCAGTGGTGGTGTGCGCCTGGCCCAGGCGCTGAGCCAGGCCATGGAAGGGGTTGGCCATTGCCGCCAGTGCCGCACCCTGACCGAGCAGGAGTTGTGCCCGCAGTGCGCCGATACGCGCCGTGACGACACCCAGTTGTGCGTGGTGGAAGGGCCGATGGACGTGTATGCGGTGGAGCAGACCGGTTATCGCGGCCGCTACTTCGTGCTCAAGGGGCACCTGTCGCCGCTCGATGGCCTGGGGCCTGAGGCGATTGGTGTGCCGCAACTGATGGCGCGGATCGAAGAGCAGGGCAGCTTTACCGAAGTTATCCTGGCGACCAACCCGACCGTGGAAGGGGAGGCGACGGCGCATTACATCGCGCAGTTGCTGGCGGAGAAGGGCTTGGTGGCATCGCGGATTGCCCACGGCGTGCCGTTGGGTGGCGAGCTGGAGCTGGTCGATGGCGGCACCCTGGCGCATGCCTTTGCGGGGCGTCGGCCGATTTCCCTTTGATTTGAATTGTCGGGGGCCGCAGTGCGGCCCTTTCCGACCGGTCCGGCGCCCCGGCAAGGCCGCTCCCTGTAGGAGCCGGCTTGCCGGCGATTGGGGCCGCAACGCGGCCCACGAGGCTGACTCAGTACTCGCTCAGCGAAAACTCGGTCAGGCAGAAGGTAGGCACACCCGCCGCCTGCAACCGGCGGGAACCGTCCAGCTCCGGTAGGTCGATGATTGCCGCTGCCTCGAATACCTGAGCACCGGTTCTGCGCACCAGGTTGGCCGCAGCCAGCAGCGTGCCGCCGGTGGCGATCAGGTCATCGAAGATCAGTACCGAATCCCCTTCGCACAGGCTGTCGGCATGCACTTCGAGGAAGGCTTCGCCGTATTCGGTCTGGTAACCCTCCGACAATACATCGGCCGGCAGCTTGCCTTGCTTGCGGAACAGGATCAGCGGCTTGTTCAGCTGGTGGGCGATGATCGAGCCGATCAGGAAACCCCGCGCGTCCATGGCGCCGATGTGGCTGAACTCAGCCTCGACGTAACGCTCGATGAACTGGTCGGCGACATAGCGCAACCCGCGCGGCGACTGGAACAGCGGAGTGATGTCGCGGAAGATCACGCCCGGTTTGGGGAAGTCCACTACCGGGCGGATCAGGGCTTTGAGGTCGAAGGCTTCGCTGTGCATTGTTGCGGGTATCCTGGGAAAACGAATGCGCCAGTATACCTTTTTCAGCCAGGCTTTCAGGCCTCCATTGCTCCGCCGGCCAGCGCACACAGCTGGATCGGGTCGAGAATGTGCACTTCCTTGCCTTCGGCGCGGATCAGGCCGTTCTGCTGGAAGCGGGTGAACACCCGCGACACGGTTTCCACCGCCAGGCCAAGGTAGTTGCCGATTTCGTTGCGCGACATGCTCAGGCGGAACTGATTGGCCGAATAGCCGCGGGCGCGGAAGCGCGCGGACAGGTTGACCAGGAAGGTGGCAATGCGTTCGTCGGCGGTCTTTTTCGACAGCAGCAGCATCATTTGCTGGTCGTCGCGGATTTCGCGGCTCATTACCCGCATCAGTTGGCGGCGCAGCTGCGGCAGTTGCACCGAGAGCTCGTCCAGGCGCTCGAAGGGGATTTCGCACACCGAGGTGGTCTCCTGGGCCTGGGCCGACACCGGGTAGGCTTCGGTGTCCATGCCGGACAGGCCGACCAGTTCGCTGGGCAGGTGGAAGCCGGTGATCTGCTCTTCGCCGCTGTCGCTCAGGCTGAAGGTCTTGAGCGCGCCGGAACGTACTGCGTAGACCGAGCCGAAATTGTCACCCTGGCGGAACAGAAACTCGCCTTTTTTCAGCGGTCGCCCGCGTTTGACGATTTCGTCCAGTGCATCCATGTCTTCCAGGTTGAGGGAAAGAGGCAGGCACAGGGGGGCCAGGCTGCAATCCTTGCAATGGGCCTGGTTGTGGGCGCGCAGTTTGACTGGCTCGGACATTTGAATCGATCCTTGTGGGAAAGCACACATAAGTCGTAAGGGTAACCTACGGCATAGGGTGTAGGCCAGCGTGCGCTATTGTGGTGCGCCGTGGCCGAACCCCAGCTGCATGATGCCGGGGGTCCGTTGGTGCCCATAGTGTGCCTGGCCAGCAGGCTTGTCCATGCGGTGAATCGACTCGCTAATCTAGATAACGCGAGAGAAACGCTGGTGATTGTGCATCGCCAGGTAGGCATCGAACACCATGCACACCGAGCGGGCCAGCAGGCGCCCGGCTGGCAGAATGCGAATGCCTTTGTCGTCCAGGCGGATCAGGCCGTCGCGTTGCAGGGTGAGCAACTCCGGCCACAGCTCGTTGAAGTAGCCGCGAAAATCGATGGTGAAGGCTTCTTCCATCGGCTCGAAATCCAGCTCGAAGTGGCAGATCAGTTGCTGGATGACCGCCCGGCGCAGGCGATCATCATGGGTGCACACCAGCCCGCGCTGGGTGGGCAGCTGGGCATTGGCAAGCGTGTCCTGGTAGGTATTGAGGTCGCTGCTGTTCTGGCAGTACAGATCACCGATCTGGCTGATCGCCGAAACCCCGAGGCCGATCAGGTCGCAGTGGCCGTGGGTGGTGTAGCCCTGGAAATTGCGTTGCAGCGTACCTTCTTCCTGGGCCACGGCGAGTTCGTCGTCGGGCAGGGCAAAATGGTCCATGCCGATGTAGCGGTAATCGGCGTCGGTGAGCTGCTCGATGGTGGTGTGGAGCATCTCCAGCTTCGCTGCCGGGGCCGGCAGGTCGTTGTTGTCGATGCGCCGTTGCGGCATGAAGCGTTCCGGCAAGTGGGCGTAGTTGAACACCGACAGGCGGTCTGGCTGCAGGCGGATGACCTCTTCGACGGTGCGCGCGAAGCCTTCGGGTGTCTGCTTGGGCAGGCCGTAGATCAGGTCAAGGTTCACTGAGCGGAACTGCAGGGTGCGCGCCGCCTCGATCAGGGTGCGGGTCTGTTCCAGGCTCTGCAGGCGGTTGACCGCGCGCTGCACCGCTGGGTCCAGGTCCTGCACGCCGAGGCTGACACGGTTGAAGCCCAGTTCGCGGAGCAGGCCCATGGTCGACCAGTCGGCCTCGCGTGGGTCGAGTTCGATGCCGTAGTCACCGGAATCGTCGTCCAGCAGGTTGAAATGCTGGCGCAGGGTGGCCATCAGCTGGCGCAGTTCCACATGGCTGAGGAAGGTCGGCGTGCCGCCGCCAAAATGCAGCTGTTCAACACGTTGTTTAGGGTCCAGGTGGCAGGCGATCAACTGGATCTCCTGCTCCAGGCGCTGAAGATAGGGCGCGGCGCGGCCGCGGTCCTTGGTGATGACCTTGTTGCAGGCGCAGTAGTAGCAGATGTTGGCGCAGAACGGCACGTGCACGTACAGCGACAACGGGCGCACCGCCCGCCGGCTCTCGCGCAGGGCGTGAAGCAGGTCGAACGAGCCCACTTCGCTGTGCAGTTGCACGGCGGTGGGGTAGGAGGTGTAGCGCGGGCCGGCCAGATCGTAGCGGCGGATCAGGTCGGCATCCCAGCGTAGATCTTCGAGCATGTGGGCGGTCCCCGGAAAGAGCAGCAGTGCCCCGGAGTCTATGGTCGTCTGTAGGAATCTGTGTTGATTTGTATCAAGAGCTAACGGGGCACAATCGCTGCGGTCCACCGCCACGGCAAGCCGGGCCTCACAGTTACTTTGGCGCTACATAACTCTGTGGGCGCCGGCTTGCCGGGGATTGGGCTGCGCAGCAGCCCCGGTCAGTGCCCCATCAACCAGTGCTGGTGCGGCCCAGGCAAGGTCCACACGCCGAACAGGATCACCAGCAGGCCGCCCGCCATCCGCACGCTGCGCCGCCGCAACAGGCTGTTCACCTGCTCTGCCGCCAACCCGGTCGCTAACAATACCGGCCAGGTCCCCAGCCCGAACGCCAGCATCAGCGCCGCGCTATACCCCGCATTGCCCTGGCTGGCCGCCCACAGCAAGGTGCTGTACACCAGCCCGCACGGCAGCCAGCCCCACAGGGCGCCGAGCAGCAGGGCGCGAGGCAGGCTGGAGACTGGCAGCAAGCGTGAGGCCATGGGCTGGATATGCCGCCACAGCCCTCTGCCCAGCGCTTCGATCCGCGTCAGCCCGCTCCACCAGCCGGCCAGGTACAGCCCCATGGCGATCAGCAGCAGCGCGGCGACCACCCGTAGCGCCAGGGCCGCCGGGCTACTGGCCACGGCCCAGCCGGCCAGGCCGAGCAGCAGGCCAGCGCAGGTGTAACTGAGGATGCGCCCCAGGTTGTACGCCAGCAGCAGGCGCGCGCGCCGGCCGCGTTGCTCTGGCGGGATGGCCAGGGTCAGGGCGCCCATCAGGCCGCCGCACATGCCCAGGCAGTGGCCACCGCCCAGCAAACCGAGGACCAGCGCCGAGCCGAGCAGGGGGAGCAGGTCAGGCACGGGGCGTTGGGTCCTTGTCTTGCGGCTGGTCGGCTTCGGGCTTTACGGCGGCTTGGTGACGCGGGTCCTGGTCGTCGAACAGGATGCTGTGGGCAGGGCCTTCAAGGTCGTCATACTGGCCGCTGTCCACCGCCCAGAAGAAGATGTACACCGCCACGCCGACGAGCAGCAGGGCGGCCGGGATCATGACATAGAGGGCTGGCATGGGCGGCTCCTGATCAGGCAATGGCAGGTTGTGCGGGGCTGCTGACGGCCGCCGTGCGCGGCAGCCGGGTCAGGCGCAGGGCGTTGAGGACGACGATCAGCGAGCTGACCGACATGCCGACGGCGGCCCACACCGGGGTGATCCAGCCGAGCGCGGCAAACGGCAACATGAGGCCATTATACAGGGTTGCCCAGAGCAGGTTCTCGAGGATATTGCGGCGGGTACGGCGGGCCAGGTCGAACGCCTGTACCAGCGCCTGCAGGCGGTTGCTCAACAGCACTGCATCGGCGCTGGTTTTCGCAAGGTCGGTGGCGCTGCCCATGGCGATGCTGATGTCGGCGGCGGCCAGCACCGGCACATCGTTGACCCCGTCGCCGAGCATCAATACCTTGCGCCCGGCGGTCTGCAGCGCTTTCAGCCGGTCCAGCTTGTCATCCGGGCGCAGGCCGCCGATGGCCTGGTCGATGCCCAGTTGTGCGGCCACTTCAGCGACCATCGGCGAGCTGTCGCCCGACAACAGCAGCGTGCGCCAGCCACGTGCCTTGCAGGCTGCCAGCAGGGCAGGGGCGTCATCGCGCAGGCGGTCATCCAGGCCGAACCAGGCCAACGGGCCTTCGCGGTCCCCCAGCAACAGCCACTGGCCGCGAGGTTCTGGCACAGGGGGTATTTCGGCGCCGCTGAGGGCGCACACGAAAGTGGCCTGGCCGATACGCAGCGGCTGGCCGTCTACCCGCCCTTCCAGGCCCAGGCCTGGCACCGTTTGTACATCGTCTGCAGCTGCAGCGTTGCGCCCGAAGGCTCGGGCGATGGGGTGTTCGGAGCGGTTTTCCAGTGCGGCAGCCAGGGCCAGGCAACGGTCGGGGGGGACTGAACCCAGCGGGCGGATGCTACGCAGGGTCAGGCGGCCTTCGGTGAGCGTGCCGGTCTTGTCGAAAATGACCGTGTCGATCTGGTTGAGGCCTTCCAGCACATGCCCCCGGGTGATCAGCAGGCCGAGTTTGTGCAGGGTGCCGGTGGCGGCTGTGAGCGCCGTTGGCGTGGCCAGGGACAGCGCGCACGGGCAGGTCGCCACGAGCATGGCCAGGACGATCCAGAAGGCCCGGGCCGGGTCCAGCTGCCACCACCACAAGCCGATCACCACGGCGGCCACCAGGCTGAACAGCAAAAACCACTGCGCGGCCCGGTCAGCGATCTCGGCCAGGCGCGGCTTTTCGGTTTGCGCGCGTTCAAGCAGGCGGACGATGGCAGACAGCCGTGATTGCTGGCCGAGGGCTTGGACTTCGATGTTCAGGGTGCTTTCGACATTCAGGGTGCCGCCGGTAACCCGTTCGCCCACCCGCCGAGGCTGCGGCAGGTACTCGCCGGTCAGCAGCGATTCGTCGACACTGGAGCGGCCCTCGACGATGCGCCCGTCAGCCGGGATCACTGCCCCGGGCAGCACTTGCACGGTGTCGCCGCGCTGCAGTTCGCTGAGCAGGATGCGCTCGGTGCCGCCGATGACGTCCAGGCGCAGGCACGAGGCAGGCAGCAGGTTGACCAGCTGTGCGGTGGCCGCGGCCGTGCGCTCGCGGGCGCGACGTTCGAGGTAGCGGCCGGTGAGCAGAAACAGCGCGAACATGCCCACGGTGTCGAAATACAGCTCGCCGCTGCCGGTGATCGCCGTCCAGATACCTGCACCGAAGGCCAGTGCGATAGCCAGCGATACCGACACATCCATGGTCAGGTGGCGCGTTCGCAGGTCGCGCGCGGCCCCTTTGAAGAACGGTGCGCAGCTGTAGAAGACGATGGGGATGGTCAGAAACAGCGCCACCCAGCGCAGGATGGTGTGCAGCTCGGGCGACAGGTCGATGTTGAATTCCGGCCAGGTCGCCATGGTTGCCATCATCGCCTGGAACCACAGCAGCCCGGCCACGCCGAGCCGGCGCAGGGCGCTGCGGTTTTCGCCGGCCAGCTGTTCGGCGGCCTGGTCGGGCTGGTACGGGTGCGCGGCATAGCCGATCTGGCGCAGCTCGGCCAGCAGCCGGGACAGCGGCAGCTGATGGTCCTCCCAGCTGATCAACAGCCGGTGGTTGGACAAATTGAGCCGTGCCTCGGCAACGCCCGGCACATTACGCAGGTGTTTTTCGATCAGCCAGCCGCAGGCGGCGCAACTGATGCCCTCGACCAGCAAGGTGGCTTCGGCCAGGTCACCGGCGTGGTGGACGAAGGCCTGCTGCACGTCACTGCGGTCATACAGTGCCAGCTCATCCTGCACCTGCCTGGGCAGGGCTTCGGGGTTGGCGCTGCTGTCGCTGCGGTGCTGGTAATAGTGTTCCAGGCCGCCAGCGACGATGGCTTCGGCCACCGCCTGGCAGCCAGGGCAGCAGAATTGTCGTGGCTCACCGAGCACCACGGCAGTGAAGCGGCTACCGGCAGGGACGGGCAGGGCGCAGTGGTAGCAGGGGGTGGGCTGGGTCATAAGGCGAGTACGTATCGACAGTAAGGAACGGATCCTGTGGGAGCAGGCTTGGCCCGCGAATGGGCCAGACCTGCACATGATATTGCCTGAACCGGCCCCTTCGCGGGACAAGCCCGCTCCCACAGGAAATGAATGTGATGCGGCTATTGGTGCTCGGCACCCTGCAACGCTTCATCGCCCAGCTGCAACGTCACGCCATGCTCCACCTTCTCCTCCTCAAACAACCGCCACACATGTTCACCCTGGCTGCCCAGCAGCTCGACGAAGCGCCGGCCATCGACCTTGTCATCCAGCTGCCCGACATAGCGCCCGGGTTCCGCAAGGCTCAGCAACACCTTGCGGTCCTTGCCCGGCTGGGTCGGTGAAATCAGGTTCAGTTCCAGGCTCTGTGGGTCGCTGTTGCCGGTCAGGCGCACGTCCACTTCACCGGTCAGCTCGTCCAGGTGCACGCTGGCCTTGAGGTTCAGGGTTTGCGCCAGCAGTTCGCGGTCCAGCGAGCGGTTGATGCCCTTGCCGGCCTCGTAGTAATTGTCGTTGACCAGGTTGTCCGGGTTGCGCACGGCGATGCTGACCATCGTCAGGCTCAGGCACACCGAAGTGGTGAGGATGCCGATGATGATCCAGGGCCAGAGGTGCTTGTACCAGGGGCTGGTGGCGGTGGCGGCAGGCATTGGGCGAATTCTCTCTCAGCGGATCTGTGGGCCGATGAAGCGGCTCTTGGCTTCGACCTCGGCGGCGCTGTCGTCGGCGCTCTTGAGGATGAAGGTGATTTCGTTGGTGGTCGAAGGCAGTTTCTCGGGGGCGACCGACAACTGCACCGGCAGGCTGACGATGTCGCCGGCGGCCACGCGGATTTCGCGCTGGCCTTCCAGGCGCAGGTCGGGCAGGCCGGCTGCGTCAAGCACGTACACGTGGTCGCGCTGGTCCTTGTTCATGACCTTGAGGCTGTACACGTTCTCGATCCGGCCCTGGGCGTTTTCGCGGTACAGCACGCGGTCCTTGCTGACGTCGAAACCGACCAGCGAGCGGGTGGCGAAGGCGGTGGCCAGGGCGCCAATCATCACCAGCAGCACCAAGGCATAGCCGATCAGCCGTGGGCGCAGCATGTGGGTCTTCTGCCCCGACAGGTTGTGCTCGGTGGTATAGCTGATCAGGCCTTTGGGGTAGTTCATCTTCTCCATGATGCTGTCACAGGCATCGATGCACGCGGCGCAGCCGATGCACTCGATCTGCAGGCCGTCGCGGATGTCGATACCGGTGGGGCACACCTGCACGCACAGGGTGCAGTCGATGCAGTCGCCCAGGCCCTGGGCCTTGTAGTCGGTGTCCTTTTTACGCGGGCCGCGGGTTTCGCCGCGACGCGGGTCGTAGGAAACGATCAGTGTGTCCTTGTCGAACATCACGCTCTGGAAGCGCGCATAGGGGCACATGTACACACACACCTGCTCGCGCAGCCAGCCGGCGTTGCCGTAGGTGGCGAGGGTGAAGAAACCGACCCAGAAGTACGCCCAGCCATCGGCTTGGCCGGTGAAGAATTCGATGACCAGCTCACGGATCGGCGAGAAATAGCCGACGAAGGTCATGCCGGTGACGAACCCGATCAGCAGCCACAGGCTGTGCTTGACGAACTTGCGCAGGAACTTGTTGCCGCTCATGGGGGCTCTGTCGAGCTTCATGCGTTGGTTGCGGTCACCCTCGGTGACTTTTTCGCACCACATGAAAATCCACGTCCACACGCTTTGCGGGCAGGTGTAGCCGCACCAGACGCGGCCGGCGTACACCGTGACGAAGAACAGGCCGAAAGCGGCAACGATGAGGATGCCCGAGAGCAGGATGAAGTCTTGTGGCCAGATGGTGGCGCCGAAGATATAGAACTTGCGCTCGGGCAGGTTCCACCACACGGCCTGGTGGCCGCCCCAGTTCAGCCACACGGTGCCGAAGTAGAGCAGAAACAGTACCGCCCCGCCGACCATCCGCAGCCTGCGGAAGATGCCGGTGAAGGCGCGGGTGTAGATTTTCTCGCGGGAGGCGTAGAGGTCGACGGAGTCCTTCCCTTTGCTGGCAGGCGGGGTGACATCATGTACCGGAATTTGCTTGCTCATCATCAAGTCCCACGGCAGTGGAAAAACGCCGCAGCCAGTGCGTGCCGGCCACAGTCTCGCGCATTCTGCTAGCGCTCTGCGGCCCATGATACGCCGGTGATGGCACTTCGGGGACGCGCTGCGACCTTTAGCCGCATTGGGTTCGTGGTGTGAATCGTGATAGGGCGGGTGTCAATTGATCCAGGTCAGCTTGTGCTGAATCTACCGGCCTTATCGCCGGCAAGCCGGCTCCCACAGGTAATCCCTTGACTCAAATTCGGTGGGGTCCCTGTGGGAGCCGGCTTGCCGGCGATGGGGCCAGTGCAGGTATCACTCAGCCTTTTCAGGCTCCTGCTGCTGATGCGACAGGCTGTACACATACGCCGCCAGCAGGTGCACCTTGTCGTTACCCTGCAGCTGCTCCTGCGCTGGCATCTGCCCCTGGCGCCCGTAGCGGATGGTCTGCTGCAGCTGGGCGAAGCTCGACCCATAGATGAACGCCTGCGGATGGGTCAGGTTCGGCGCGCCCATTGCCGGCGTACCCTTGCCTTCCGGCCCGTGGCAGGCCACGCAGTTGGCAGCGAAGATCTTCTGGCCGTTCTCGGCATCGGCCTTGACGCCTTCAGGCAGGGTACGGCCATCGAGCTTACTCACCACGAACGCCGCGACATCGGCCACGCCTTGTTCACCGATCACTTCCGACCAGGCCGGCATCACGCCGTGACGACCGCCCATGATGGAGGTCTTGATGGTTTCCGGCTCGCCGCCCCAGCGCCAGTCGTTGTCGGTCAGGTTGGGGAAGCCATAGGCGCCCTTGGCGTCGGAGCCGTGGCACACCGAGCAGTTGGAGGCGAACAGCCGCGCGCCCATTTTCAGCGCTTGCGGCTGCTGGGCTACCTCTTCGATCGGCATGGCCGCGTACTTGGCGAAGATCGGCCCGAAGCGGGCATCGGCCTTGGCCATTTCCTTTTCCCACTCGTGCACGCCGGTCCAGCCTGGCTGGCCATTGGTGAACTCGGTCTGCTTGTCGTTATCCAGGTACGAATACCCCGGTAGCACACCTTTCCAGTTGCCCAGGCCCGGGTACAGCACCAGGTAGCCGAGTGCGAAGATGATGGTGCCGACGAACAGCCAGAACCACCACTTGGGCAGTGGGTTGTCATATTCCTCGATGCCATCGAAGGCATGCCCGACGGTTTCGTCGGTGGCCTCTTCGCGCTGGCCCTTGCGGGTGGACAGCAGCAGCCAGGTCAACGCGAAGATGGTGCCCAGGGTCAGGACGGTAACGTACAGACTCCAGAAGGTTGTCATTGTTGTTTGCTCCCAGAAGCTTTTGCTTGCGCTTGCTCGACGTGCGTTTTGGCCTCGGGGTCATCGGCGAACGGCAGTTGGGTGGCCTCGTCGAATTCCTGCTTGCGCCGTGGGTTGAACACCCACAACGCCAGGCCCACGAAGGCCACCATCACCACGACGGTGCCCAGGCCGCGAATCATCCCGATATCCATCAGCGTCACCGTTTGCTTTTGATGATGGTGCCAAGACCCTGCAGGTACGCCACCAGGGCGTCCATTTCGGTCTTGCCCTTGACCGCGTCAGCGGCACCGGCGATGTCCGCATCGGTGTACGGCGTGCCCAGGGTGCGCAGCACCTCGAGCTTCTTGGCGGTGTCCTTGCCGTCGAGCTTGTTCTCTACCAGCCACGGGTAGGACGGCATCTTCGACTCCGGCACCACGTTGCGCGGGTTGTACAGGTGCGCACGGTGCCAGTCATCGGAGTAGCGGCCACCGACGCGGGCCAGGTCCGGCCCGGTGCGCTTGGAGCCCCACAGGAACGGATGGTCCCACACGCTTTCACCGGCCACCGAATAGTGGCCGTAGCGCTCGGTTTCGGCGCGGAACGGGCGGATCATCTGCGAGTGGCAGCCTACGCAGCCTTCGCGGATGTAGATGTCGCGGCCTTCGACTTCCAGCGCGGTGCGCGGCTTCATGCCTTCGACGGGCTTGTTGGTGACGTCCTGGAAAAACAGCGGGACGATCTGGGTGAGGCCACCGACGCTCACGGCGATGACCATGAAGAAGGCCAGCAGGCCTATGTTCTTCTCGACAGCTTCATGCTTCATCAGTGCGCTCCCACGACGACGATCTTGGCCGCTTCATCCGCTTCTACCGGGTTGGCCGCGCGTACGGTACGCAACACGTTGTAGGCCATCAGCAGCATGCCGGAGGCGAAGAACGCACCGCCCAGTGCCCGCACGATGTAACCCGGGTGGCTGGCCTGCAGGGCTTCGACGAAGGAGTAGGTGAGCGTGCCGTCATCGTTGATGGCGCGCCACATCAGGCCCTGGGTGATGCCGTTGACCCACATCGAGGCGATGTACAGCACGGTGCCGATGGTCGCCAGCCAGAAGTGCGCGTTGATCAGGCCAACGCTGTGCATCTGTGCCCGCCCATACAACCGGGGAATCATGTGGTACACCGCGCCGATCGAGATCATCGCCACCCAGCCGAGCGCGCCGGCGTGGACGTGGCCGATGGTCCAGTCGGTGTAGTGCGACAGCGAGTTGACCGTCTTGATGGCCATCATCGGGCCTTCGAAGGTGGACATGCCGTAGAACGCCAGGGACACCACCAAAAAGCGCAGGATCGGGTCGGTGCGCAGTTTGTGCCAGGCACCGGACAGCGTCATCATGCCGTTGATCATGCCGCCCCAGCTTGGCGCCAGCAGGATGATCGACATCACCATGCCCAGCGACTGCGCCCAGTCGGGCAGCGCGGTGTAGTGCAGGTGGTGCGGGCCGGCCCAGATGTACAGGGTGATCAGCGCCCAGAAGTGAACGATCGACAGGCGATACGAGTAGATCGGCCGCTCGGCTTGCTTGGGTACGAAGTAGTACATCATCCCCAGGAAGCCGGTGGTGAGGAAGAAGCCTACGGCGTTGTGCCCGTACCACCACTGGATCATCGCGTCGGTGGCGCCGGCATAGGCCGAGTACGACTTGAACAGGCTCACCGGCAGCGAAATGTGGTTGACGATGTGCAGCATCGCGGTGACCACGATGAAGGCGCCGTAGAACCAGTTGCCGACGTAGATGTGCTTGGTCTTGCGCTTGACGATGGTGCCGAAGAACACCAGCCCGTAGGTGACCCAGACGATGGCCAGCAGGATCGCCAGCGGCCATTCGAGCTCGGCGTATTCCTTGGTGGTGGTGTAGCCCATCGGCAAGGTGATCAGCGCACCGACGATGACTGCCTGCCAACCCCAGAAGGTGAAGGCGGCCATGCTGTCGGAGATCAGCCGGGTCTGGCAGGTTCGCTGCACCACGTAGTAGCTGGTGCCGAACAACGCACAGCCGCCGAAGGCGAAGATGACCAGGTTGGTGTGCAGCGGGCGCAGGCGGCCGAAACTGGTCCAGGGCAGGTCCAGGTTCAGTTGCGGCCACACCAGCTGCGAGGCGATGAAGACGCCGAGGCCCATGCCAAGGATCCCCCAGACCACCGTCATGATGGCGAACTGGCGGACGACCTTATAGTTATAAGCAGTCGGACTGAGTGCTGTGCTCATTCTAAGGTTCCACGGTTTTGGTGTTCTTGTTGGTTGAAAAATCGGCGCCAGTATCGATAACCACCAGGGTTATGGCAACGCAAGGAGACTTGCGCCGACCCGTGTCCGGGCCCTTTTGCCGGTGTCCCGAGGCACTAGGGTCTGGGCGATTGTACACAAATAAATATTTGTAATGTGTACCGTTTTTCACCTTTTTCTGATCGTTCGGTCAAGCTTTTTTTTGAGGGCGGCGTCAGGCGTTGCGCCGCGTCTGCTCCGCTGGATTGGCAGCGAAGCCCACTGTGGCAACAAGCTTAGTTCTGTTCAGAGGGGGTGCAAGGGGAGGGGCGAGGCGGGGAAGTGCAGGGGCTGCTTTGCAGCCCAATCGCCGGCAAGCCGGCTCCCGCAGGATTTTGCAACGCTGCGATAACGGTGGGAGCCGGCTTGCCGGCGATTGGGCCGCAGAGCGGCCCCGGGGTATTACTTGGCGGTCACGGTTTCGGCAACATCACCCTGCGACAGGCTGTACACATAAGCCGCCAGCAGGTGCACCTTGTCATTGCCCTGGATTTCCACCTGGGCCGGCATCTGCCCCTGGCGGCCATAGCGAATGGTCTGTTGCAACTGGGCGAAGCTCGACCCGTAGATGAACGCCTGCGGGTGGTTCAGATTAGGTGCACCCATGGCCGGCGTACCGTTGCCCTCAGGGCCGTGGCAGGCCACGCAGTTGCCGGCGAAGATTTCCTTGCCCTTGGCCACGTCAGCCTTGGTGCCTTCCGGCAGGCTGCGGCCATCGAGGTTGGTCAGCACGTAGGCGGCCACATCCGCCACGCCCTGCTCGCCGATCACTTCAGCCCAGGCCGGCATCACGCCGTGGCGGCCATTCATGATCGACGCCTTGATGGTCTCCGGCTCGCCACCCCAGCGCCAGTCGTTGTCGGTCAGGTTGGGGAAGCCATAGGCGCCCTTGGCGTCGGAGCCGTGGCACACCGAACAGTTGGAGGCAAACAGACGGCCGCCCATCTTCAGCGCCTGTGGGTCCTTGGCCACTTCCTCGACGGGCATGGCGGCGTACTTGGCGAAGATCGGGCCGAACCTGGCGTCGGCCTTGTCCATTTCCTTCTGCCATTCGTTAACGCCTGTCCAGCCATTCTCGTAGCCGGGCAGGATGCCTTTCCAGTTGCCCAGGCCCGGGTAGAGGATCAGGTAGCCCACCGCAAACACCAAAGTGCCGACGAACAGCCAGAACCACCACTTGGGCAGCGGGTTGTCATACTCCTCGATGCCATCGAAGCTGTGGCCCATGGTCTGGTCGGTGGTGTCGCTGCTCTGGCCCTTGCGGGTCGACAGCAACAGCCAGGTCAGGCCAATCAGACTGCCGATGGTCAGTACGCTGATGTACGTACTCCAGAAGGTGGTCATTGCCCGGAACTCCTCTTGGCAGCAGGTTCCTGCCCGGCAGGGGGCAGGCGGTCGTCGACGAAGGGCAGCAGGCGCGCTTCGGCGAAATCATGGTCGCGGCGGCGGTTGAAAACCCACAGCGAAAGGCCGATGAAGGCGACCATCACCACCAGGGTGCCCAGGCCGCGGATCATGCCGATGTCCATTTCCATCGCACTCACCTCTTGTTCTTGATGGCGGTGCCGAGCACCTGCAGGTAGGCGACCAGGGCGTCCATCTCGGTCTTGCCCTTGACCGCGTCGCGGGCGCCGGCGATGTCTTCGTCGCTGTACGGCACGCCCAGGGTGCGTAGGGTGCGCATCTTGGTGTCGGTATGGCTGTTGTCCACTTGCGCTGCGACCAGCCACGGGTAGGACGGCATCTTCGACTCCGGCACCACGTTGCGCGGGTTGTACAGGTGCGCACGGTGCCAGTCATCGGAGTAGCGGCCACCGACACGCGCCAGGTCTGGCCCGGTGCGCTTGGAGCCCCACAGGAACGGGTGGTCCCACACGCTTTCACCGGCCACCGAATAGTGGCCGTAGCGCTCGGTTTCGGCGCGGAACGGGCGGATCATCTGCGAGTGGCAGCCTACGCAGCCTTCGCGGATGTAGATATCGCGGCCTTCCAGCTGCAGCGCGGTGTAGGGCTTCATGCCTTCGACCGGCTTGTTGGTGACGTCCTGGAAGAACAGCGGGACGATCTGGGTCAGGCCACCGATGCTGACGGCGAACACCATCAGCAGCGCCATCAGGCCGACGTTTTTCTCGATCACTTCATGTTTCATCAGGCAGGTCTCCTCAGGCCAGCTGGGCGTTGGCAGGGGCGGCTTCGGTGGCCGGTGCACGCACGGTGCGCCAGGTGTTCCAGGCCATCAGGAACATGCCACTGAGGAAGATCGCGCCACCGACGAAGCGCACCACGAAGCCCGGGTGGCTGGCCACCAGGGTTTCCACGAACGAGTAAGTGAGCGTGCCGTCGCTGTTGACCGCGCGCCACATCAGGCCCTGGGCGATGCCGTTGACCCACATCGAGGCGATGTACAGCACGGTGCCAATGGTCGCCAGCCAGAAGTGCGCGTTGATCAGCCCAAGGCTGTACATGCGCGCTTTGCCGAACACTTTCGGGATGGTGTGGTACAGCGCGCCGATGGAGATCATCGCCACCCAGCCGAGAGCACCGGCGTGCACGTGGCCGATGGTCCAGTCGGTGTAATGCGACAGGGCGTTGACGGTCTTGATGGCCATCATCGGGCCTTCGAAGGTGGACATGCCGTAGAACGCCAGGGACACCACGAGGAAGCGCAGGATCGGGTCGCTGCGCAGTTTGTGCCAGGCGCCGGACAAGGTCATCATGCCGTTGATCATGCCGCCCCAGCTCGGTGCCAGCAGGATCAGCGACATCACCATGCCCAGCGACTGCGCCCAGTCAGGCAGCGCGGTGTAGTGCAGGTGGTGCGGGCCGGCCCAGATGTACAGGGTGATCAGTGCCCAGAAGTGGACGATCGACAGGCGATAGGAATACACCGGGCGCTCGGCCTGCTTGGGCACGTAGTAGTACATCATGCCCAGGAAGCCTGCGGTGAGGAAGAAGCCCACGGCGTTGTGGCCATACCACCACTGCACCATGGCATCGGTGGCGCCGGCATACACCGAGTACGACTTGGTCAGGCTGACCGGCAGTTCCAGGTTGTTGACGATGTGCAGCAGCGCCACGGTCAGGATGAAAGCGCCGAAGAACCAGTTACCCACATAGATGTGCTTGGTATTGCGTTTCATCAGCGTGCCGAAGAACACGATGGCGTAGCAGACCCAGACGATGGTGATCAGGATGTCGATCGGCCATTCCAGCTCGGCGTATTCCTTGGAGCTGGTGTAACCCAGCGGCAGGGTGATGGCCGCCAGCAGGATCACCAGTTGCCAGCCCCAGAAGGTGAACGCGGCCAGGCCCGGTGCGAACAGGGTGGTCTGGCAGGTGCGTTGCACCGAATAATAGGAGGTGGCGAACAGTGCACAGCCGCCGAACGCAAAGATCACCGCATTGGTATGCAGTGGGCGCAGGCGGCCGAAGCTGGTCCAGGGGAGGTCGAAGTTGAGGGAAGGCCAGGCGAGCTGGGCGGCGATGAAGACGCCGAGCCCCATCCCGACGATTCCCCACACCACCGTCATGATGGCGAATTGGCGGACCACCTTGTAGTTATAGGCGGTACTGCTGGTTGTGTTCATGTATGGGTTCCCATCCACGGTTATTGGCAGGCTTTACAGCGAGGCAAGCATGAGTAATGGGCTAAGTGCCGGTATTGACGGGGATCAATGGGCGAAGGTCGCAAATGTCCCAGGCTTGCGCTGCGATCCTCCGCAAAATCAGGGAGATAGCAGCCCGTCCGCGTGCCTGATCCTGGCTCACGGCGCGGGTGCGCCGATGGACAGCGGGTTCATGGACGAGATGGCGCAAAGGCTGGCGGCGCGTGGGGTGGGCGTGGTCCGCTTCGAGTTCCCGTACATGGCCGAGCGCAGGGTCGGGGGCGGCAAGCGGCCACCCAACCCGCAAAAGGTATTGCTGGAATGCTGGCGCGAGGTGTACCGGCAGGTGCGACCTTTGGTCACGGGCAGGCTGGCGATTGGTGGCAAGTCGATGGGCGGGCGTATGGCCAGCCTGCTGGCTGACGAACTCGGCGCGGACGCGCTGGTGTGCCTGGGCTATCCGTTCTATGCCGTGGGCAAGCCGGAAAAACCACGGGTCGAGCACCTGGCCGGGTTGCAGACGCCGACATTGATCGTGCAGGGCGAACGGGATGCGCTGGGTAATCGCGAGGCCGTGCAGGGCTATGCGCTGTCACCGTCGATCGAGGTGAGCTGGTTGGTGGCGGGGGATCATGACCTGAAGCCGCTGAAGGCTTCGGGGTTCAGCCATGAGCAGCACTTGCAGGCGGCGGCTGAGAAGGTGGCGGGGTTTCTTGTGAAATAGTGTTGCCTTCATCGCCGGCAAGCCGGCTCCCACAGGAGTACCACAGCGTCGAGCACTGCGGGGTTCCTGTAGGCGCCGGCTTGCCGGCGATGAGGCCGGAGCAGGCTACCGCTTAGTCGCGGTACTCGCACAGGTAAGCGGTATCCACCGCCACCTTCAGCTGGAACTTGCTGTCAGCGGCCACGTTGAACTTGTCGCCAGCGTTGAAGGTTTCCCAGTTGTCGCTACCCGGCAGCTTCACGGTCAGCGCACCGGAAACCACGTGCATGATTTCGCGCTTGGCGGTGCCGAACTCGTATTCGCCCGGTGCCATGACGCCGACGGTGGCCGGGCCTTCAGTGCCTTCGAAGGCGATCGACTTGACGGTACCATCGAAGTATTCATTGACCTTGAACATGGGGCGACTCCTGAAAAGGGGGATGAAAAAGGGCTGGCCAGTATGCCCAAGCCCATCCGCCCCGTCATCTGCTTTCAGGGGCCCTGGCTTCAAACGCTCGGCAGGCTCAAGGGCAGCAACCGGGCGGTGTTGCGCGCATCTTCCAGCGCCCGGTGTTGCTGCCCGCAAAAGTGCATGCCGGCCAGTTGCAGCGCGCCGTTGAGCCCGGCCGGGCGCTGCAGGTGGCGGGCCTTGGCGAAGCGCTGCTTGAGGTTGATGTGCGGCAGGTTGCGCAACAGGCTGTCGAGGTGATGCTGCCGCCATTCCTGCAGCAGTTGCTGGCGGTCGTAATCGCCCCAGCTCACCCACGCCTGCAACTGCCCGCGATGGTGGCCCAGCCAGCGTTCGAAGCACCCCCACACCTCGGGCAGCGCCGCAGCGCTGTCGACGTTGGCCTGGCTGATATGGGTGAGCTCGCGGCAGAACGGCGTCAATTGCGGCCGCCGCCGTGGCCGCACGAAGCGCTGGAAGTGGTCCACTTCCCGGCCGTCACGGGTCACCAGGCTGGCGCCGATTTCTATGATTTCCATCTCTGTGACCGGCCAGCCACCTTCATCGGTGGTGGCTTCCAGGTCGATCACCAACCAGTGGCCCATACCAGGCTCCCTCGCCATACATGCTAGAGCAGCGTAGCCAATGTCTGGCCACACGGCATCCCCTGGCAAAATGCCGTTGTTTTGGCATAACCAGCGGTTGTGCGCTGCCGGGAAAACGCCTAGCTTAAGGCGCATCCAGGTATGAACCGTGATGAGTGTCCGTGTTGACCCCAGCGCCCGGCCGGAAGGCTTTGTCCACCCTGTTGATGCTGGCCGCGGTATGGCTGGCGGTGCCGGTCTGGGCTGCCGACGCCATTGATGTGAAGATCGGCGCCGCGCATTTCCCGCCTTACACAGTGCGCCCGGAGCAGGGCGCCGATACGGGCCTGCTGCCGCAACTGGTCGAAGCGTTGAACCGCCAGCAGCAGGACTACCGCTTCGTGCTGGTGCCCACGTCCATCCAGCGGCGTTTCGGCGATTTTCAGCAAGGCCGCACCGACATGGCCATCTTCGAAAACCCGGCGTGGGGCTGGCAGCAGATTCCGCATCATGCCGTGGACATGGGCCTGGAAGACGCCGAGGTGTTCGTCGCCAGGCAGGTCGACAACCGCGACCAGCACTACTTCGATGACCTCGCCGGCAAGCGCTTGGCGCTGTTCAATGGCTACCACTATGCTTTCGCCGGTTTCAACTCCGACCCCAACTACCTGCGCAAGACCTACAGCGCGACCCTGACCTATTCGCACGACAGCAACCTGCTGATGGTTCAGGCCGGGCGTGCCGACATTGCGCTGGTAACCCGCTCGTACCTCAGCGATTTCCTGGTGCGCAACCCCGCCAGCGGCAGCCAGTTGATGGCCTCCACGCGCGTTGATCAGGTGTATCACCACTACGCGTTGCTGCGCCCGGGTGCCCCCATCAGCGACCAGCAACTCGCTGCGCTGTTGCGCCAAATGCGCGACAACGGCGAGCTGGCCCGGATCTTCCAGCCCTATCGAATCGCCGTTGACGCCCCACGCGACTAAATTCCCAGGTTGCAGCGACGTTTTCAGGGGTGAGCCTTTCTTTCATTTTCAGTGAGCCCTGCCCATGCCGTTCGATGCCGCTTCGCAGCCCCTGTCACCGCCACGCTGGCGCAGCCTGAGTGCCGACGAAGGTGACTGCTGGTTGAGCCTGACCCTCGAGGGCAGGCCGTTGATCAAGGTGCGCCTGGAGACCGCCGATACGTTGGCCATCCACCTTGAAAGCCTTTGCCCAGAGCGCCCGCAGCAAGCACTGTGGGCTGCCTGCTATTGGCTGCTGTCCCGTGACCAGGGCCGCCAGCGCCTGGCCTGGCACCTGCCAGAGGCGCTACCGCAGGCACTCGCCAGCGGCTTGTTGCTGGCTACCGAACAGCCTGGCGTCTACCTGTGCGAGCGCACGATGTTCTGGCAGTTGCCACAGCCTTGGCTCGGTCAGCCCGTGGGCGACGCTTACCCGCAACAGATGCAGATCAGCAACGGCAAGCGCCACCCGCGCCGCGCGCCCAAGCCCCGTGGTGAGGTCTACCGGCGCTTCGATGCGCGCCTGGGTAGCTGGGTGTCACTGCGCACCCTGGAGATCGACCAGGACCTGGAGCGCTTCAATCGCTGGCAGAACAACCCGCGGGTGGAGCAGTTCTGGCAAGAGGGCGGGTCGCTGGAGCAGCACCGCGACTACCTGGCCAAGCTGGAGGCCGACCCGCATACCGTGACCCTGATCGGCTGTTTTGACGATCAGCCGTTCGCCTACTTCGAGGCGTACTGGGCCAAGGAAGACCGCATCGCCCCGTTCTACCAGGCCGACGACTACGATCGCGGCATCCACATGCTGGTGGGGGAGGAGGCGCATCGCGGCCCGCACAAGGTCGCCAGCTGGTTGTCGGCGCTGGTCCACTACCTGTTCCTGGATGACCCGCGCACCCAGCGGGTGGTGGCTGAGCCGCGTGCCGACAATGGCAAGATGATCGGCTACATGCACGACCAGTGCTTCCATTGCGACAAGGAATTCGACTTCCCGCACAAGCGCGCGGCGCTGATGATTCTGGGGCGGGAGCGGTTTTTCGAGCGTTGCAGGCTCGCCTAGAGGTGACAGCTTCAAGTTCCAAGCTGCAAGAGAAGGGCGCGTCGGCGCTGCTCCATCTTGCGGCTTGCAGCTGCTTCAAACCTGCCGACTGGCCGTCTTGCGGCAATGCACCAGGGCATCGCGAATCATGAAGTTGACCAGCGTCGGCGACACGCCAAGCTCCTTGGCGATGTCCTTCTGCGGCACACCGTGCAGGCGGTACATCTCGAACGCATAGCGGGTGCGTTGCGGCAGTTCGTTGAGCGCATCGGCGATGTGCTCGAGTGCCGCCAGGTTGATGTGCGTGGCTTCGGGCGAGGCGTTGGGGATGACCACGTTCATGCCTTCCTCTTCGCTGCCCGAATACCTCAGTTCCATGGCCTGTTTGCGGTAATGGTCGATGGCCAGGTTGCGCACGATCTGGAACAGGTAGCTGAGCTGCGCCTTGAATGACGAGGTGATCTGCGGGGCGGCGCTGAGCCGGAAGAAGGCATCTTGCACCACGTCTTCGGCCCGCGATCGGCAGCCGGTAATGCGCGCCGCGATCTTGACCAGGATGCTGCGGTTGTCGACGAATGCCTGGAGTAATGGTGAATCGCACTTACTTGTGGATAGTTGTTCCGCCATGGAAATCACCTTGTCTCAGAAGGGAATAGGAGCACCCAAGACAGGGAAGCTTCCTACGACGTGCGACAAACTATTCAGAATGATAATGATTGTCAAATACGAAAGGTAATTAGTAACCAGTGATTTCGGTTCTAAGCAGGTGAGCGTGACGCGCTTCACCTTTTGCCGGTTTCATGGCTGCGTCCTCGCGGTAATTTCTTCCGCTGCCCATCCGTTCCCCTCTGTACATCCGGCCGCCGAACGCTGCCCGCCATCCCGTGCGGGGCAACCGGCCCGACTTACCCAGACACTGGCAGGAACACCCCATGACGGACGCCTTCGAACTCCCGCTCTCGCTGGTCCAGGCCCTGGCGCAACGCGCTGCGCAAACCCCGGACCGCATCGCCTTGCGCTTTCTGGCCGATGCCCCCGCCGAGCAGGCCGTGCTCAGCTATCGGGACCTGGACCTGCGCGCGCGCACCATCGCCGCCGCCTTGCAGGCGCGCGCCGGGTTCGGTGAGCGTGCCGTGCTGCTGTTCCCCAGCGGCCCGGACTATGTGGCGGCGTTCTTCGGCTGCCTGTATGCGGGTGTGATTGCCGTGCCGGCCTATCCGCCGGAGTCGTCGCGTCAGCATCACCAGGAGCGCCTGCTGTCGATCATTCACGACGCCGAGCCGCGCCTGCTGCTGACCGTGACGGCGCTGCGCGACAGCCTTCAGGGCCTGGAAGCCCTGGCCGCCGACAATGCCCCTGAACTGCTGGCGGTGGATGGCCTGGACCCGGCGCTGGCCAGCGTCTGGCGCGAACCGGCGTTGGCCGGCGACGACATCGCCTTCCTGCAGTACACCTCAGGTTCCACCGCGTTGCCCAAAGGCGTGCAGGTCAGCCATGGCAACCTGGTGGCCAACGAACAACTGATCCGTCATGGCTTCGGTATCGACCTCAACCCCGATGACGTGATCGTCAGCTGGCTGCCGCTGTACCATGACATGGGCCTGATTGGCGGGCTGCTGCAGCCGATTTTCAGCGGCGTGCCGTGCGTGCTGATGTCGCCAGGTTACTTCCTCGCCCGGCCGCAGCGTTGGCTGCAGGCGATCAGCGAGTACGGCGGCACCATCAGTGGTGGCCCGGACTTCGCCTACCGCCTGTGCAGCGAACGGGTCAGCGCGGCGGCCTTGGCCGGCCTCGACCTGAGCCGCTGGCGCGTGGCCTACTCCGGCTCCGAGCCCATCCGCCAGGACAGCCTGGCCACCTTCGCCGAAAAGTTCGCCGCCTGCGGCTTCACACCCGACAGCTTCTTTGCCAGCTACGGCCTGGCCGAGGCGACCTTGTTCGTCAGCGGCAGCCGGCGTGGCCAGGGCATCGGCGCGCTGGAACTGGATGCCGAGGCGTTCGCTGCCAACCGCGCCGAAGCCGGCCAGGGCAGTGTGCTGATGAGCTGCGGCTACCCGCAGCCAGGCCATGCGGTGCGCATTGTCGAGCCGCAGCGCCAGGAGGTGCTGGGTGACAACCGGGTCGGCGAGATCTGGGCCGGCGGCCCGAGCATCGCCCTGGGCTACTGGCGCAACCCCGAGGCCAGTGCGCGCACCTTCGTCGAAATGGACGGCCAGACCTGGCTGCGCACCGGGGACCTGGGCTTCATGCGCGAGGGCGAAGTGTTCGTCACCGGGCGCCTGAAGGACATGCTGATCGTGCGGGGCCAGAACCTCTACCCGCAGGACCTGGAAAAAACCCTGGAGCGTGAAGTCGATGTGCTGCGCAAGGGCCGGGTGGCGGTGTTTGCCGTCGACGACCAAGGCGAAGAGGGCGTTGGCGTGGCGGTGGAAATCAGCCGCAACGTGCAGAAGACGGTCACGCCCGAAGCGCTGATCAAGACGCTGCGCCAGGTCATCGCCGATGCCTGCCGCCAGGCGCCTGCCGTGGTCCTGCTGCTGAACCCGGGTGCGCTGCCCAAGACGTCCAGCGGCAAGCTGCAGCGTACTGCATGCCGCTTGCGCATGAACGACGGCAGCCTCGATTGCTATGCGCGTTTCCCGGCCGCTACCGAGCCGGCCGCGGCCGCCGCCGCCCGCGATGGCCTGCAGGCACGCATTGCCGGCATCTGGCGCGAGGTTCTGAAGGCCGAGTCGGTCGCCGCCGATGACCACTTCCTGCTGCTGGGCGGCAACTCCATCGCCGCCACCCAGGCTACCGCGCGCCTGTCCGATGAGCTCGGTATCCAGCTGGGCCTGCGCGTGTTGTTCGAAGCGCCGGTGCTGAGCGATTACTGCGCCGCAGTGGCGGCAGCCCTCGCCGGAGGCGGCCGAGAAACGGCAGCCATCGCCACCTTGAACCGTGGCAAGGCCCTGCCGCAGTCGCTGGCGCAAAACCGCCTGTGGCTGCTGTGGCAGTTGGAGCCGCACTCGGCGGCCTACAACATTCCTGCCGGCCTGCACCTGCGCGGCGAGCTGGACCCTGCCGCGCTGGAAGCCGCGTTCCAGGCGCTGGTGGCGCGCCACGAAGCGCTGCGCACGGTGTTCAGCGAAGCAGACGGCCAGGCCCTGCAGCGTATCCAGCCCGAGCAGCCATTCACCTTGCACCGCCTCGACCTGCAAGGGCTGGCTGATGCGCAAGTAGCCGAGCGCCGCGAAGCAGAAGCGCAGCAACCGTTCGACCTGACCCAAGGCCCCCTGCTGCGCGTGACCCTGGCGCAGCTGGACGATGAAGACCATCAGCTGTGGGTGACCTTGCACCACATCGTCGCCGACGGCTGGTCGCTGAACATTCTGCTCGACGAGTTCGGCAAACTCTACGCCGCCCGCTGCCAGGGCCTGGAAGCCTCGCTGGCGCCGCTGCCACTGGGCTATGCCGACTACGGCAACTGGCAGCGCCAGTGGCTGGCCGAGGGCGAAAGTTCGCGCCAACTGGCCTACTGGAAGGCCCGGCTCGGCGATACGTCGCCCGTGCTCGACCTGCACCCTGACCAGCCACGCACCAGCCAGCAGCACAACCGTGCTTCACGCCTGAACCTGAAAGTGCCAGCCCGGCTCACCGACGCCCTCAAAGGCCTGGCCCGCGAACAGCAGGCCAGCCTGTTCATGGTCCTGCTGGCGGCCTGGCAAGGCCTGCTGCACCGCTACACCGGCCAGGGCGACATCCGCGTCGGCGTGCCCAACGCCAACCGCCCGCGCCAGGAAACCCAAGGCATGGTCGGCTTCTTCATCAACACCCAAGTGCTGCGTGCGCAACTGGACGGTCGCCTGCCGTTCAGCGAACTGCTGGCTCAGGTGCGCCAGGCCACCCTCGATGCCCAGGCCCATCAGGACCTGCCCTTCGAGCAACTGCTCGAAGCGCTGCCTGACGCCCGTGAGCAAGGCCTGTTCCAGGTCATGTTCAACCACCAGCAACGCGACCTCTCGGCGTTGCGCCGCCTGCCGGGGCTGCTGGCCGAAGAGCTGCCGTGGCACAGCCGCGAAGCCAAGTTCGACCTGCAACTGCACAGCGAAGAAGACCACCTGGGCCGCCTGAGCCTGGCCTTCGACTACGCCGCCGAGCTGTTCGCCGAAAGCACCGTCAAACGCCTGGCCCAGCACCTGCTGGCACTGCTCGAGCAGGTGTGCGCCCAGCCGCAATTGGCCGTGGGCGATGTCGACTTGCTGGATGAGCCAAGCCGCCAGCAATTGCTCGCCTGGGGCCAGGCACCGGCGCCGGCGCCGCAGCGTCTGGTGGTCGAGCAACTCAACGAACAGGCGCGCCAGACCCCGGAACGCACCGCACTGGCCTGGCAAGGTGGCAGCCTGGATTACGCCGAACTGCACCAGCAAGCCAACCGCCTGGCCCATTACCTGCGCGACAAAGGCGTGGGCCCCGACACCTGCGTGGCCATCGCCATCGAGCGCTCGCCGCAGCTGCTGGTGGGCCTGCTGGCCATCCTCAAGGCGGGCGGCGCCTACGTGCCGCTGGACGTCGACTACCCGGCCGAACGCCTGGCCTACATGCTGCGCGACTGCCAGGCCAGCCTGCTGCTGAGCAACAGCGGCACGCTCGCCAGCTTGCCGCAGGTCGACGGCGTCAGCGCCATCGCCCTCGACCAGTTGCACCTGGACAGCTGGCCAAGCCAGGCGCCAGGCCTGCACCTGCACGGTGACAACCTGGCCTACGTGATCTACACCTCCGGCTCCACCGGCCAGCCCAAAGGCGTGGGCAATACCCATGCCGCCTTGGCCGAGCGCCTGCAGTGGATGCAGGCTACTTATGCGCTGGATGACAGCGACGTGCTGATGCAGAAGGCACCGATCAGCTTTGACGTGTCGGTGTGGGAGTGTTTCTGGCCGCTGATCACCGGCTGCAAGCTGGTGCTGGCCGGCCCCGGCGAACACCGTGACCCGCAGCGCATCGCCGCGCTGGTGCAGCAGCATCAGGTAACCACGCTGCACTTCGTGCCGCCGCTGTTGCAGGTGTTCGTGCAAGAGCCGTTGGCTGCGGGCTGCAGCAGCTTGCGCCGGCTGTTCTCGGGCGGTGAGGCGTTGCCTGCGAGCCTGCGTGACCGCGTGCTGCAACTGCTGCCACAGGTACAGCTGCACAACCGCTATGGGCCGACCGAAACCGCCATCAACGTCACCCACTGGCACTGCCAGGCTGCTGATGCCGAGCGCTCGCCCATCGGCCGCCCGCTGGGCAACGTGATCTGCCGTGTGCTCGATGCCGACCTGCAACTGGCCGCTCCAGGCGTGCCGGGTGAGCTATACCTGGGTGGCGCCGGCCTTGCCCGTGGCTACCTGGGCCGCCCAGGCCTGACCGCCGAGCGCTTCGTGCCCCAGGCCGATGGCAACGGCCAGCGCTTGTACCGCAGCGGCGACCGTGCCCGCTGGCAGGTGCAGGCCGAAGCCCTGGAGTACCTTGGCCGCCTGGACCAACAGGTGAAGGTGCGGGGCTTCCGTGTCGAACCTGAAGAAGTGCAGGCTTGCCTGCTCGGCCAGCCGGGCGTCGAACAGGCACTGGTGTTGATCCACCAGGACGCCGTCGGCGCCCAGTTGGTCGGCTACTACAGCGGCGCCGCACCGGCGGATAAGCTGCTGGCCAACCTGGCAGAGCGCCTGCCGGCCTACATGGTGCCGGCGCAGCTGATTGCGCTCGACTGCATGCCACTGGGCCCCAGCGGCAAGGTCGATCGCAAGGCGCTGCCGGCACCGGTCTGGCAGCAGCGCGAGCACGTCGAGCCGCACACCGCGCTGCAACAGCAGGTCGCCGCGATCTGGCGCGAAGTACTCAACCTGCCGCGCATCGGCCTGCACGACGACTTCTTCGCCCTCGGCGGTCACTCGCTGCTGGCGACCCAGATCGTTTCGCGCACCCGCCAGGCGTGTGACGTCGAACTGCCGCTCAAGGTGCTGTTCGAGGCCAGTGAGCTGGCTGCCTTCTGCAGCGAGATCGCGCGCATCCGCGATGCCGGCGAGCGGAACCTGCACGGCGATATCTCCCGTGTCGACCGCCGCCAGGCCGTGCCGCTGTCGTACGCACAGCAGCGCATGTGGTTCCTCTGGCAAATGGAGCCGGACAGCCCGGCGTACAACGTCGGCGGCATGGCGCGGCTGCGTGGCACGCTGCATGTAGATGCTTTCGAGCGTGCGCTGCAGGCGCTGATCGTGCGCCACGAAACCCTGCGCACCACGTTCCCCGCCATCGATGGCGTAGCCTACCAGTGCGTGGCGGATGACAGCGCCGTGAAGCTGGACTGGCAAGACCTCAGCGCCTTGCCTGCCCCAACCCGCCAGCAGCGCCTGCAGCAACTGGCCGACGAGCAGGCGCACCAGCCCTTCAACCTTGAGCGCGGCCCGCTGCTGCGCGCCTGCCTGGTGAAGGCCGAGGAGCGTGAGCATTACTTCGTGCTGACCCTGCACCACATCGTCACCGAAGGCTGGGCCATGGACATCTTTGCCCGCGAATTGGGCGAACTGTACGAAGCGTTCGTCGACGAGCGCGAGTCGCCGCTCGAACCACTGCCGGTGCAGTACCTGGACTACAGCGTATGGCAGCGCCAGTGGCTGGAAGGCGGCGAGGGCGCACGCCAGCTGGCCTACTGGAAAGCCCGCCTGGGCGATGAGCACCCGGTGTTGGCACTACCCGCCGACCGCCCACGCCCGGCGGTACAGAGCCACCGTGGCGAGCTGTACCGCTTCGACTTGGACCCGGCGCTGGTCGCCCGGGTGCATGCTTTCAACAGCCAGCGCGGGCTGACCCTGTTCATGACCATGACCGCCACCCTGGCCGCATTGCTGCACCGCTACAGCGGCCAGCGCGACCTGCGCATCGGCGCGCCGGTGGCCAACCGCATTCGCCCGGAAAGCGAAGGGCTGATTGGCGCCTTCCTCAACACCCAGGTGCTGCGCTGCGAGCTGGACGGGCAAATGACTGCCGCCGCACTGCTTGACCAGGTGCGCCAGGCCGCCATCGAAGGCCAGTCGCACCAGGACCTGCCCTTCGATCAACTGGTCGAAGCCTTGCAGCCGCCACGCAGCAGTGCATACAACCCGCTGTTCCAGGTCATGTGCAACGTGCAGCGCTGGGCGTTCCAGCAAAGCCGCGACCTGGCCGGCATGCGCGTGGATTATCTGGTCAATGACGCCAGCGCCACCAAGTTCGACCTGTACCTGGAAGTAACCGACCTCGATGGCCGTCTGGGCTGCTGCCTGACCTACAGCCGCGACCTGTTCGACGCGCCGCGTATCGCGCGCATGGCCGAGCACTGGCAGCAATTGCTGGTCGGCCTGCTGGATGACCCGCAGCAGCGCCTGTGCGAGCTGCCGATGCTGGCCGAGGCCGAGCAGCAGGTAATGATCGGCCAGTTGCAGGGCCACCATCACTACGCCCTCGACCAGACGCTTCATGGCCTGTTCGCCGCCCAGGCTGCGCGCACGCCGCAAGCCGGCGCGCTGACCTTCGCCGGCCAGCACCTGAGCTATGCCGAGCTCGACCAGCAGGCCAACCGCCTGGCCCGTGCCCTGCGCGAACGCGGTGTCGGCCCGCAGGTGCGCGTGGGCCTGGCGCTGGAGCGTTCGCTGGAAATGGTCGTCGGCCTGCTGGCCATTCTCAAGGCGGGCGGCGCCTACGTGCCGCTCGACCCGGAATACCCGCTCGACCGCCTGCGCTACATGATCGAGGACAGCCGCATCGGCCTGCTGCTGAGCCAGCGCGCGCTGCTCGAAACCCTTGGCGAGTTGCCCGAAGGCGTGGCGCGCTGGAGCCTGGAGGACGACGCCCCGAGTTTGTGCGCTTACAGTGACGCGGCGTTGGACAACCTCAACCTGCCGCAACACCAGGCCTACCTGATCTACACCTCCGGCTCCACCGGCAAGCCCAAGGGGGTGGTGGTCAGCCACGGGGAAATCGCCATGCACTGCCAGGCCGTGATCGACGCCTTCCGCATGCGCAGCGACGATTGCGAGCTGCACTTCTATTCGATCAACTTCGACGCGGCCAGCGAACGCCTGCTGGTGCCGCTGCTGTGCGGCGCCCGTGTGGTGCTGCGCGCCCAGGGCCAATGGGGCGCCGAAGAGATCTGCCAACTGGTGCGCGAGCAACGGGTGAGTATCCTCGGTTTTACCCCAAGCTATGGCAGCCAGCTGGCCCAGTACCTCGCCGGGCAAGGCGAGCAACTGCCGGTGCGCCTGGTCATCACCGGCGGCGAAGCGCTGACGGGCGAGCACCTGACACGCATCCGCCAGGCGTTCACCCCGCAACAGTTCTTCAACGCCTACGGCCCGACCGAAACCGTGGTCATGCCGCTGGCCTGTCTGGCGCCAGACACGTTGCCCGCTGACGCCGGCAGTGTGCCGATCGGCCAGGTGCTGGGTGCGCGCAGCGCCTACATCCTCGATGACGACCTGGCGTTGCTGCCACAAGGTGGCATCGGCGAGCTGTACGTCGGCGGTGCCGGCCTGGCCCAGGGTTACCACGACCGCCCGGGCCTCAGCGCCGAGCGCTTCGTCGCCGACCCGTTCAGCCATGACGGTGGCCGCCTGTACCGCACCGGCGACCTGGTGCGCTTGCGCGCCGACGGCTTGGTGGAGTACGTCGGGCGTGCCGACCAGCAGGTGAAGATCCGCGGTTTCCGCATCGAGCTCGGCGAAATCGAAAGCCGCCTGCAGGACCATGCCGACGTCGATGAGGCCGTGGTCCTGGCCCTCGACTTGCCAGGTGGCAAGCAACTGGTGGGCTACCTGGTGTGCAAGCAGGCCGGCGCCGACAGCGAGGCCCAGGCCCTGCTGCGCGAAGCGGTCAAGGCCAATGCCCGCCAGCACCTGCCGGACTACATGGTGCCGGCGCACCTGGTGCTGCTGGGCAGCCTGCCGCTGATGGGCAACGGCAAGCTCGACCGCCGTGCCCTGCCGATGCCCGATCTTGAACTGGCGCGCCAGCACTATCAGGCGCCAGCCAATGAGCTTGAAGAGCAACTGGCGCAGATCTGGCGCGATGTGCTCAACGTTCCCCGGGTGGGCGTGCAGGACAACTTCTTCGAACTGGGCGGCGACTCGATCCTGTCCATCCAGGTGGTCAGCCGTGCCCGCCAGCTGGGCCTGCAGTTCACCCCGCGCGACCTGTTCCAGCACCAGACCATCCAGACCCTCGCCGCCGTGGTCAGCCGCAGCGCGGCACCGAGCAGCATCGAGCAGGGCCCGCGCCAGGGCCGCAGCGGCCTGACGCCGATCCAGCACTGGTTCTTCGACAGCGACGTGGCCCAGCCGCAGCACTGGAACCAGGCGGTATTGCTGGAGGCCCGGCAGCCGCTGGACAGCACCACCCTTGAACAGGCCCTGGCCGCGCTGGTGGCGCACCATGACAGCCTGCGCTTGCGCTTCACCCAGGGCAGTGGCCGCTGGCAGGGCGAATTCGCCGCCGCCACCGGCGAGCAGCTGCTGTGGACCGCCACAGTGGCCGACTTCAATGACTGTCAGGCCCTGTACACCGACGTGCAACGCAGCCTGGACCTGGCGCAAGGCCCGTTGCTGCGGGCCTTGTTGGTCAGCGACGGGCAGGGCGCCCAGCGCCTGCTGCTGGCGGTCCATCACCTGGTGGTTGACGGTGTGTCCTGGCGCGTGCTGCTCGAAGACCTGCAGGCGCTATACCGTGGCCAGCCGCTGCCGGCCAAGACCCACGCCATGGCCGACTGGGCCGCGCGCCTGGCCAGCTATGCCGGCAGCGATTCGCTGCGCGACGAACTTGGCTGGTGGCAAGCCCAGTTGGGCGATGTACGCCATGAGCTGCCGTGCGATCACCCGCAGGGCGGCAACCTGCATCGGCATGCCGACACCCTGGCCATCGGCCTGGACGTGGAGCAGACCCGTCAGCTGCTGCAACAGGCCCCGGCGGCCTATCACACGCAGGTCAACGACCTGCTGCTGACCGCCCTGGCGCGCACCCTGTGCCGCTGGACCGGTGACGACGAAGTGCTGGTGCAGCTCGAAGGCCACGGGCGCGACGGCCTGTTCGAAGACATGGACCTGACCCGCAGCGTCGGCTGGTTCACCAATGCCTACCCGCTGCGCCTGAACCCGCAGGCCGGTGACGGCGACAGTGCCCGCGCCACCTCGATCAAACGGATCAAGGAACAGCTGCGCCAGGTGCCGCACAAAGGCCAAGGCTACGGGGTGCTGCGCTACCTGGCTGACGACGCCGGGCGCGAAAGCATGGCCGCACTGCCGCAGGCACGCATCACCTTCAACTACCTGGGCCAGTTCGACCAGCAGTTCGATGCTGCAGCGTTGTTCCAGCCGCTGGATGCCCCGGCAGGCCTGGCCCATGACCTGGATGCGCCACTGCCAAACTGGCTCAGTGTTGACGGCCAGGTCTACGGCGGTGCCCTGCAACTGCGCTGGACCTACAGCCGCGAGCGCTTCGACGAACAGACCATCGCCCACCTGGCCGAGGCCTATCGCCAGGAGCTGCTGGCCCTGGTCGGCCACTGCCTGGCCGATGGCAACGGCAGCTTCACGCCGTCGGACTTCCCGCTGGCGCACCTGAGCCAGGAGCAGATCGACGCGCTGCCGATCCCGGCCGCGCAGATCGAAGACGTCTACCCACTGACCCCGATGCAGGAGGGCCTGCTGCTGCACACCCTGCTGGAGCCGGGCACCGGCATCTACTACATGCAGGACCGCTACCGCATCAACAGCGCGCTCGACCCCCAGCGCTTCACCCAGGCCTGGCAGGCCGTGGTGGCGCGCCATGAGGCCCTGCGTGCGTCGTTCAGCTGGAGCGCCGGCGAAGCGATGCTGCAGATCATTCACAAGCCGGGCAACACACCGGTGGACTACCAGGATTGGCGTGGCCTCGACGACGCCGCCCAGGAACAGCGCCTGCAGGCCCTGCACAAGCAGGAGCGTGAGGCCGGCTTCGAGCTGCTGCACGAGGCGCCGTTCCACCTGCGCCTGGTGCGCGTGGCGGACGAGCGCTACTGGTTCATGATGAGCAACCACCACATCCTCATCGATGCCTGGTGCCGTTCGCTGCTGATGAACGACTTCTTCGAGCTCTACCAGGCCCTTGGCGAAGGCCGTCAGGCCCAGCTGCCGGTGCCGCCGCGCTACCGCGACTACATCGGCTGGCTGCAACGCCAGAACCTCGACGAAGCGCGTGGCTGGTGGCAGGCCAACCTGGCCGGCTTCGAACGCGCCACGGCGCTCCCCAGCGACCGCCCGCTGCGCAACGATCACGCCGGCGACGGCATGGTCGTCGGCGACTGCTACACCCGCCTGGCGGTCAGTGATGGTGTGCGTCTGCGGGAACTGGCCCAAGCCCATCAGCTGACTATCAACACGTTCGCACAGGCGGCTTGGGCCCTGGTGCTGGCCCGTTACAGCGGCGAGCGCGACGTGGCCTTTGGCGTGACCGTGGCTGGGCGCCCGGTGAGCATGCCGCAGATGCAGCGCACCGTCGGCCTGTTCATCAACAGTGTCGCCCTGCGTGTGCAACTGCCCGAGCCTGGCCAACGCCGCAGTGTGCGCCAGTGGCTGCAAGGCCTGCTGGAACGCAACATGGAGCTGCGCGAGTACGAGTACCTGCCATTGGTGACGATCCAGGAATGCAGCGAACTGCCCAAGGGCCAGCCGCTGTTCAACAGCCTGTTCGTGTTCGAGAACGCCCCGGTGGAAACTGCGGTGCTCGACCATGCCCAGCACCTGAACGCCAGCTCCGACTCGGGCCGTACCCACACCAACTTCCCGTTGACGGCGGTGTGCTACCCGGGCGACGACCTGGGCCTGCACCTGTCGTATGACCAGCGTTACTTCGACCATGCCACCGTCGAGCGCCTGCTGGCCGAGTTCAAACGCCTGCTGCTGGCGTTGGTGCAGGGCTTTGAAGGGGAGGTCAGCGATTTGCCGTTGCTGGGTGAGGACGAGCAGCGCTTCCTGCTCGACGACTGCAACCGCACCGCGCGTGCCTACGCCCTGGAGCAGAGCTACGTGGCGCAGTTCGAAGCGCAGGTCGCCGCGCACCCCGAGCGCACCGTGGCCCGTTGCCTGGAGGCAAGCTACGACTATGCCGGGCTGAACCTGGCGGCCAACCGCCTCGGCCACGCCCTGGTGGCTGCGGGCTTTACCCTTGACCAGCCGGTGGCGCTGCTGGCCGAGCGCGGCTTGCCGCTGTTGGGCATGATCGTCGGCAGCTTCAAGGCCGGCGCCGGTTACCTGCCGCTGGACCCAGGCCTGCCGTCGGCGCGCCTGCAGCGCATCGTCGAGCTCAGCCGTACGCCAGTGTTGGTGTGTAGCGCGGCCTGTGCCGGGCAGGCGCGGCAGTTGCTGGACGAGTTGGCGGGGGTGGCACGCCCGCAGTTGTTGGTATGGGAAGAGGTGCAGGCGAGCAGCATCGCCAGCCACAACCCAGGCATCCACAGCGGGCCGGACAACCTCGCCTACGTGATCTACACCTCCGGTTCGACCGGTTTGCCGAAGGGCGTGATGGTCGAGCAGCGCGGCATGCTCAACAACCAGCTGAGCAAGGTGCCGTACCTGGCGCTGAGCGAGCACGACGTGATCGCCCAGACGGCTTCGCAGAGCTTCGACATCTCGGTCTGGCAGTTCCTCGCCGCGCCGCTGTTCGGCGCCAAGGTCGAGATCGTGCCGAACGCTATCGCCCATGATCCACAAGGCCTGCTGGCGCATGTGCAGGCCACTGGCATCACCGTGCTGGAAAGCGTGCCGTCGCTGATCCAGGGCATGCTGGCCAACGATCACCAGGCCCTGGACGGCTTGCGCTGGATGCTGCCCACTGGCGAGGCCATGCCGCCGGAGCTGGCCGCGCAATGGCTGCAACGTTACCCGGGCATCGGCCTGGTCAATGCCTACGGGCCGGCTGAATGTTCGGACGACGTGGCGTTCTTCCGCGTAGACCCGGCCTCAACCCGCGGCAGCTACCTGCCGATCGGCACGCCGACCGACAATAACCGCCTGTACCTGTACGGCGAGGATCAGGCCCTGGTGCCGCTGGGCGCGGTCGGCGAGCTGTGCGTCGCCGGCACTGGCGTGGGCCGCGGTTATGTGGGTGACCCGGTGCGCACTGCCCTGGCATTCATTCCGCACCCGCAGGGTTCGCCGGGCGAGCGCCTGTACCGCACCGGTGACCTGGCGCGGCAGCGCCCGGATGGCGTGCTCGAATATGTCGGGCGCATCGACCACCAGGTGAAGATCCGCGGCTACCGCATCGAGCTGGGCGAGATCGAAGCCCGCCTGCACGAGCAGGTGGAGATCCGCGATGCCGCCGTAGGCGTGCAGGATGGCGTCAATGGCAAGCACCTGGTCGGCTACCTGGTGGCTCACCAAGGTATTTCGGCCGACGCCGCCCTGCTGGAGCAGATAAAGCTACGCCTGCGCGCCGAGCTGCCGGAGTACATGGTGCCGCTGCACTGGGGCTGGTTCGACAGCCTGCCGCACAACGCCAACGGCAAGCTCGACCGCAAGGCCCTGCCAGCCATCGACATCGGCGGCCAGCACAGCCAGGCCTACCTGGCCCCGCGTGACGAGCTGGAAACGGTGCTCGCCGGCATCTGGGCCGACGTGCTCAAGGCCGAGCGGGTAGGGGTGCACGACAACTTCTTCGAGCTGGGCGGGCATTCGCTTCTGGCCACGCAGATCGCTTCGCGGGTGCAGAAACAGCTGCAGCTCAACGTGCCCCTGCGGGCGATGTTCGAGTGCAGCACGGTGGAGGAGTTGGCTGAGTACGTGCGCGGGCTGCAGGGCAGTGCGCTGGATGAGGGCAAGGTGGATCGGTTGAGTGACCTGATGGCCGAGCTTGAAGGGCTCTAGAAAAGCGGGGGGCGCTTTGCGCCCCTTTTTGTGGCTGAGATTGTCACAGCGAGGCATTGATGAACGCTTCATCAAGCGATTTGGCGCGATGGCGGGCCATGAACTCTTCGCCGCTATTGAAGGCCTCCAGGCGCCTGTTAGCAAGCATGTAAAAGCGGTGGCAATTTGCCGTGATCTCCTCTGTGTAATGCGAAGAAACGAGCACGCAAGCACCTTCTCGGCATGCGTTATGGATGCCAACCCATATGAAATGGCGAAATTCAGGGTCCACGCCAGCCGTGGGTTCATCGAGGATGATCAAGTCAGTGTCCTGCAGCAGCAGGGTTAAAGTAAAAAAACTGCGAATTTCTCCATAACTGCAAGTGGAGGCTTTTTTTTGGGAGATATCAGTGTATCGCTTGGACAGTGACGGCGACCATTGAGTTAATCTTGATAGAATTTCAGCGTGACTGGGTGGGGTGTTGGCGTTCAGGCTGCTGATCAGTCTGCCGATTTCATGCATTCGTAGTAAGGGTGGTGGCGTGATAATTTGGGTGAGATAAGCCGTTCTTTGGGAGGCGTTGAAGATTGTCCCGTTCGTGGGTTTCTTTATTCCGCAAATGAGGTCGAAGAGCGTTGTTTTTCCTGCGCCATTGCAGCCTAGTATGCCTATTGATTCGCCCTGTTTGGCGTGCAGTGCCAGGCTGTCAATCAAGGTGTTACTGTCATGGCCAAAGCTTAAATTTTGTGTTTCTAGGATGATCATTTAATAGCGGCTCCAAATGGGCTGTATTCTGAAATATCGTCCCGTGAAGTAGAGTGCGCTCAGTGCAGCGGCCAGTGTTGCCACAAAACTGCTGAGCAAGGGGAGTTCGTTGTTAAATAGCCGCGTGCTCAAGTATAGGGGGTTGAGCAGGATCAGCGAGTGCGAGGTCATGAGGCTTTGCGTTGCCCCTGAGTATCCCGATATCAGCATAAGAAATGACATCAGCGAAAACAGCGTGCTGGCCGTACTGAATTTGATAGGCAGTGCCGCTATGCCGAGTCCGATGCAGGTGAATAGCAGGTAGCTGGTATAAAAGCATGCCAGTAAATGCAGCAGTTCAACGACCGAGTAATTTCCGTAAAAAGGTTTGGTTATAAGGTAGAAGAGTGATGCATAGGCAGTGCTTATTATTGAATAGCTGAAAGAGTGCGCTAGCAAAAAGCGCAGGATTGAATTGTGCTCATAAATGAAGGATCGAACAAAGCCGCTTTCTCTTCTGCCGATCAAGTAAAAGCTGAATCCAAAAAAAGCGACGCTGGCGGAAATGTACGAATAAAACCATGCGGCCGATGCGGCATACGACTGCGTAGTCACGTCGGGGGTTGGGTGTTGCAGGGTGGTTATCACGAACAGTAGACAGGGTGCGATGGCTGACCATAAAAGTGCAGTGGGTTCTCGGGTGTGCTCGGTGATCAATATTGTCGTGATAGTGATGATTTTGTTGGTGTTTAAAAATAAGGTGGCTGAACGTCGTTTCATGGGAAGGCACTGTATTGAAATTTTGGGCGTCGTTCGGGTGTAATGCGTTGGGCGAAAATTATTGAAGAGGTGCAGGTAAAAAATTCCGCTTCCATTCGCAATTGTTATCGGAAGGCAATGCCATGGCGTTGGTGCGAAGCTCGGTATTCATGATTTCTCCTTGTTTTTGTTGTTTTTCGAAATGTGCGAGTGGCTGTAGGTGTAAAGGTATGACTTCTATGTGTCAACGAAAGTTTGTGGTTGAGTGGGGTGCTTGTGGATTTTTGTTGTTTGGTTAAGTGTGTTGTTGTAGGAGCGTTCTTCGGACTTTTCCTGTCTCTAAACTGATTTTGATTTGCTGGCATCGTCGATGCTTTTATGTATGTAAGAACCTTCCGTTTTTAGGGTGGGCCAGCACTCTATTCATCGTGATGGGGTGGAAGTGGTGTTTAATTGCGGGGGCGCCAGAGGAGTGTTGCGAGATGTGTAATTTAGCAAATCACTTTTTTGGATTCGCTTATAGCGAGGCTGGCGTTTCTAACGTAAGCGGGCAAGCCGCTGCTGAGCACGCAGATGGCCTCGAGGGTGCAGAAACAGCTGCAGCTCAACGTGCCGCTGCGGGCGATGTTCGAGTGCAGCACGGTGGAGGAGTTGGCTGAGTACGTGCGCGGGCTGCAGGGCAGTGTGCTGGATGAGGGCAAGGTGGATCGGTTGAGTGACCTGATGGCCGAGCTTGAAGGGCTCTAGAAAAGCTGGGGGCGCTTTGCGCCCCATTCGCCGGCAAGCCGGCTCCCACAGGTACAGCACAGTCCATGAGTTGTGTGGGGTATTTGTGGGAGCCGGCTTGCCGGCGATGAGGCCGGTGCGACCGCCTGATAATTCAGCGTTTGCCGAGGATCTTCCCCAGCATCTCCGGCCGCGGTGCCCCTTGCTGGCTCTGCAGGTTGCCCTGTTCATCCTGATAGAAGATAGCCGGGGTTGCCTGCAAGCCCATTTCTTCCATCAAGGCCATGTTCCCCGCCAGCTTCTGCTGTACCGCGTCCGGCACCGTGGCGAGCGCCTTCAGCGTGCTCGCCTTGCCGGCCTTTTCATGCTGCTCCAGCGCTTTGGCCGGGTCTTTGGCGGCCAGCAATGCCGCTGACTTGCCTGGGCTGTCCTCGCGGATGATGCCGACCATGATATGGCGCAGCTGCACCTTGCCCGATTCCACCCAGGGCCGCGCCTGTTGCCAGAACATGTTGCAGTATGGGCAATTCGGGTCGCTGAACAGGTACACCTTGCGCGGCGCATCGGCCTTGCCGTCGGCGATCCAGCTGGTCTTTTCCAGCTTGGCCCAGATGGCCTTGGACATCGGCCCGTACACCAGTTTTTCCAGCGGTTCGGCACTCAGGTCCTGGCCCTGTTCGTCGAACAGGCTGCCGACCAGCACGTGCTTGCCGTCGGGCGTGAGGTACAGGGCAATGCCGTTGTTGTGGTACTCGGCGGCATAGCCGCGCAAACCGTTGGGGGCGTCGAAGCTGCCCTTGATCACGGCGCCCTTGGCTTGCAGTTGCTGGACCGCCTTGGGCAGGTCTTCAGCCTGTACCCATGGGGCGGCCAGCAGGGCCAGGGAGAGAGGCAGCAGTGCAGTCAATCGCATGTCAGTTTCCTTGTGCGGCAGGGGCGGGCGCGGCGGCCCGGTCGAAAGGTTCCAGCGCATGGCGCAGGCTGGCCCTGGACAGCTCGCCCAGGTGGCTGCCGACCAGCCGCCCGTTGGCGTCGTAGAACAGTGTGGTGGGCAAGGCCATCGAGCCGACCCGCTGGGCCAGTACGCCGGTGCCGTCGAACAGCACATGGGTCAGGCTCAGGCCGGTGGTGGCCAGGAAGGTGCTGACGGTTTCTGGCGTCTCACCCTGGTTGACGAACAGGAAGGTCACCTGGGGATACTCGCCCTGGGCCTGTTGCAGGACTGGCATTTCCCGCCGGCATGGCGGGCACCAGGTGGCCCAGATATTGATGACCAGCGGCTTGCCGCGGTAGCTGTGCAGCGCGACCGATTGCCCGCCAGCATTGCGCAGGCTCAACTCGGGCAGCTCGGTGCCCTTGCTGTACAGGTGGCTGCCCAGACTGGCGAGGCCCCAGAACAGCGCACCACTGAACAAGGCCCAGCCCAGGGGGCGGCGCAGGCCGGGGTGGCGCCAGCCCTGCCAGAGGGTAGCGAGCACGATGCCGATCAGCCCCGACCAGAGCAGAAAACCGCCGTCACGGATGTCGATGATCTGCAGCAGGTCGTCCCGGTACATCGGCCAGTAGGTCACCACAAAGCCGATACGGGCGCAAAGCAGGCCGATCAGGAACAGGTTGAACAGCGCCGATTCCGGGCTCTCGCCGCCGCGCCGCGCGACCCACCAGCCGACCAAGCTGGCAATGCCAAGGGCGGCCAGCATCAACAGATGATTGAGGGCCATGGTCAGTGGCCCCAGCGTTACCGTCAGCATCAACCTTGGCTCCTGGTCTGCGCCCAGTGTTGCAGGAACGCGGCCGCATCCACCTCACCGGTGATGCGCCGCGCGCGGCGTTCCTCGCCGTCCGGGCCGAGCCAGAGAATGCTGGGCGGGCCGGGTACCTGGTAGCGTTGCAGCAGTGCGCGGCTGGCCGGCGCGTCGGCGGTTACGTCCAGGCGCAGCAAGTGCACGCCGGCAAGGCTCGCCTGCACATCACCACGGGCGAACACCTGCTTTTCCATGACCTTGCACGACACGCACCAGTCGGCATAGTAGTCGATCATTACCCACTGGCCACGGGCCTTGGCCGCCTCCAGCTCACGTTGCAGGTCTTCCGGGCGGCTGACGGTGATAAACGCGTCTTCTGCATGTTGCTGCGGGGCCGCCGTTGCGCCGCCGCCGGCGAATGGGCGCAGCGGCTGCCACAGGTCATCGCCGCCGGCCGCAGCGCCGACCAGCAGCAGGCCACCCCACAGCGCCCCCAGCAGCGGCACTGCGCGCAAGGCAGGCAAGCGTTGCAGCGCCGGCCACATGGCCCAGCCCAGGGCAACCAGCCAGGCGCCACTCAAGGCCAGCAGCAGTGGCGCGGCGATCAGACTGCGCACGGTGTACAGCGCCATGGCCAGGAACACGAAGCCGAACACCCCCTTGACCCGGTTCATCCAGGCGCCCGGGCGCGGCAGGTAGCGGTTGCCGACGGTTACCAGCAACAGCAGCGGCAAGCCCATGCCCAGGCCAAGGCTGAACAGCACCAGTGCGCCTTGCAGCACATCGCCACTTTGCCCGATGTACAACAGCGCGCCGGCCAGCGGCGCGGTCATGCATGGGCCCAGCAGCAGCCCGGACAGCGCGCCCAGCAGCGCCGCACCGTACAGGTTGCCGCCCCGGGTCGCCTGCCCGGCGCGGTCCAGGCGATCACGCAGGGCGGCGGGCAGTTGCAATTCGAAGGCGCCAAACATGGGCAAGGCCAGCAACACGAACAGCGCCGCCAGGCTGCCCAGCAACCACGGCTGCTGCAGCCAGGCCTGCAGGCTGGCGCCCAGCAGCGCGGCGACTACGCCCAGCGCTGCATAAACCAGCGCCATGCTCAGCACGTAGACCCCGGCCAGCACCCACCCACGGCGCGCGCTGGCGCCATTGCCCAGCACCAGGCCGGCAAGGATCGGCAGCATCGGCAGCGAGCAGGGGGTGAAGGCCAGCAGCAAGCCAAGGCCGAAGAACGCCAGCAGGCTCCAGCCCAGGCTGGCGCTCTGCAGGCCACTGGCCAAGGCTTGGTCGCTGGCCTGGTCAGCCATCGGTGCGGTACTGCCACCGAGGTCGATCACGGTAGTTTGCGGCGGGTAGCACAGGCCGGCATCGGCGCAGCCCTGCCAACCCAGGCGCAGCTGGCCCTGAGCGTTGGCAGGCAGCAGCAGTTCCAGCTGATCACGGTACACCGCGCTGTCGCCGAAGAACTCGTCGTGGTGGTTCAGGGCAGGGGGCAGTTGCGGCTGCTGGTCGGCCGGCAGGCCATCGAACTTCAGGCGCTTCTGGTAGAGGTAGTAGCCCTGCTTGATCTGGAAGTACAGGCGCATCTGGCCGTCGGCCTGGCGGTCATGGGTGAGGACGAAGGCCTGGTTGACCGGCAGGAAGTCGGGTTTGGCCTGGAACGGGTTGGCTTGCAACGGGCCGGCCAGCAGTAATGTCAGGAAGAGCAGGAGGACGCGCATGTCTTCGCCTTGGCAGATGTGAACGCAGGCCATGCTGGCCTGAGACGATTAACCCAAGGTTAACCGTTGGTGCAGACAGTGCTGCCGGGCCAGGGCCGGCTTGGACACACCGCGACATACTGTCAGGTTGACTTTGCCAACACCTGGCAGATTGCTGTAAAGTTGACGTGAAAGTCAGTTTTTTGTGGGTGGCCCGCCAAGCCGCCCACTGCCCCCTCAGTTTCCCTGCACAAGAATCAAAAGATGGGCAGGCATCGTTCTGCCCAGAGGATCAAGCATGTCCAACCGTGATATTTCCCGGCGCTCCTTCCTGCAAGGTGGCCTGATCGCCGGTGTCGGCGTGACCATGGCGCCGCTCGGCAGCCAGGCGTTCGCCGCGCTGATGGAGGACCGTGTCACCACCTCGCCGCAGAAGTGGATGAACCATGACGGCAAGGCGCGTTTCCGTAACGACGCGTTGTCCAAGGTATGCGGCAACAAGGTCTTCGCCCGCGACATTCGCGCCAAAGACATGCCCGGCTGGCCCGCCCAGCAAGGCCACGCCATGCTGCTCAAGACCACCAAGGCCGACCGCATCTACGAAGGTTACGACCTGGGTTGGCTGGGCGCCGAGCTGCAGCCGGACCGCATCGTCACCGCCGCCGACCTGGAAAAGGACGGTATCGCCTGGCCTGAAGCCCATTCGCCCGACCCGCTGTTGCCGCCCGGCAAGGTGCCGATGTTCATCGGCCACCCGGTGGCGATCCTGATCTGGAGCGACTTCGAGCGCTTCCGCCAGGCCAAGCGCAAGCTGCAGTTCAACGATAAGGCGATCCGCTATGGCGCCCAGGCGCCGTTGTACCAGCGTGACCCTTACGGCAGCTTCCGTTTCGTGCGCGTTGGCGGTGCCACGCCGTTCGACGAGGACGCGTTCTCCAGCCTGAAGAACACCATGCTGTTCCCGACCATCCTCAACCGCAAGCCGGTGTGGTCCAAGGCGCCCAACCAGCATGGCGACCTCACCGAGCAAGGCCTGTTCCACGCCAAGCGCATCGATGAGCAACTGGGCAACCCGCCGCAAGACTGGCTGGTGTTCGACGAGCGCTACAAGACGCCGTCCATCGAGCCGGCCGCGCTGGAGCCCGACAACGGCAACGGTTGGTACGACGCGGCAACCGGCACGCTGCACTTCGTGGTCGCTACCCAGTGCCCGTTCGAAGTGGCGCAGGAATGCGTGCACATGATCAAGCCGTCGCGCTTCGGCCTGAAGCAGCTCAACGTGCACCCGGGCTACACCGTGGGGTACGGCTCCAAGGACAACAACATCTTCGTGTTCTATGCCGCAGTGGCCGCGTTGTATGGCGCCGGTGTGCCGATCCGCCTGGCCAACGACCGCTACGAGCAGTTCCAGAGTGGCATCAAGCGCCATGCCTTCGATATTCGCTATCAGCTGGCAGTGGACAAGAATGACAACAGCTTCAAGATCTTCCGCGCCGACATGACCTGCGACGGCGGTGGCCGCATCAACTACAGCCCGTCGGTGGCTGCGGTGGGCGCCACGGCGGCGCAGTCGATCTACTACATGCCGCAGAACGACCTGTCCGTCACCGCGTATCACTCGCGTGGTGTCGAGGCCGGTTCGATGCGTGGCTACGGCACCCTGCAGACCATGGCTGCCACCGAGATGATGGTCGACGAAGTGGCCGGGCGCCTGGGCGTCGATGCCATCGACCTGCGCCGCGCCAATGCGCTGAAGTCGGGCATGAAGAACACCCAGGGCGCAGTGCCCGCGGGTGCCCTGCGCCTGCACGAGATTCTCGACAAGGCCGCTGCCCATGAATGGTGGCGCAACCGTGACGCGCGCAAGCGCGAGATGGACGCCAAGGACCAGGACCACTGGTACGGTGTCGGTTTCGCCATCTGCCAGAAGGACTTCGGCACCGGTTCCGAAGCGCCGATGGCCAGCATCGAGTTCACTGCCGATGGCCGCATCAGCCTGCGCCACATCGGCACCGAGCTGGGCACTGGCATGTCGACCTCCCAGGCGCTGGTGGTGAGTGACTTCCTCGGCCGCTCGGCCGATGAGGTCAAGACCGCCGCCACCGAATGGCCGGAGTTGCAACTGACCACCAGCGGCAACCCGTACCTGATCAGCCAGGCCGAGCAGGACGCTGCGCTGCGCGACCCGCGCTGGGTTGGCAAGCTGGCATCGCCATCGTCGGCCACCAACTCGGCCTTCTACTTCAGCCACGCCACCCGTGAAGCGGCGCGTGTGCTGTTCAATCACGGCCTGTGGCCAGCCGCCATGGCCCTGTGGCGCCAAGGCCCGTTCGGTGGCCAGGCCAACCCGTTGGTGGTGCGCCGCGAGAACGCGGTGTGGGTCAACGGCGAGCTGACCGGCAACGGCCTGGCGCCGATTCCGTTCGCTGAACTGGCGAAGAAAGCCCACGAAATGGGCCTGGTCACCGGCGTCAGCGTGCACGGTTTCAACCGCTGGAGCTGGGCCGAGGCCGACTTCGTCATCGACGGCGTGCGCGAGCGCTTCCCGCTCGATGCCGTGGCCGTGAAGTACGGCGACGGTGCGCCGAATGCCAAGAAAGCACAGATGACCAGCAACGGCTTCCACCTGCTCGACCGGCAGAACGCGGCCTACCCGGCCACCCAGCTGAACAACGCCATGGTCACTTATTACAGCCCGGTGGCGACCATCGTCGAAGTGAAGGTCAACAAGGGCAGCGGTGAAGTCCAGGTGCTCAACCACCACAGCTGGGTCGAGTGCGGCCGCGTGCTGGTGCCAGAACTGGTCAAAGGCCAGCTCGAAGGCGGTATCGCCATGGGCATCGGCCATGCGCTGACCGAAGAGATGCCGTTGCATGAAGGCGGCCCGGGGGAGGGCGACTGGAACTTCAACCGCTATCGCCTGCCGCGTGCCAAAGACGTGGCGGTGTGGAAGCAGACGTCCGAGATCCTCCCGCCGCTGTCGCCAACCGACCCGTCCAAGGGCATCGCCGAAGTGGTGATGATCCCGGTGGTCGGTGCCATCGGCAACGCCGTGGCCCATGCCATTGGCAAACGCGTGCGCGACCTTCCGATTACTCCAGCCCGCATCAAGGAGGCCCTCCATGGCTAACCGTCCGCTTCAACTGACCCTCAACGGTCAACCTGTCGGTCCGGTCGAGGTCCCCGATGACCTGGCGATGATCGACTACCTGCACGAACACCAGAACCTCACCGGCTCGCGCCTGGGCTGCGGCCAGGGCATCTGCCACGCCTGCGTGGTGATCGTCGACAACCCCGATGGCACCAGCGAAGAAGTGCGCACCTGCATCACCGGCGCGCATTACTTTACCGGCAAGAAGGTCCGCACCATCGAGAGCCACGCCAAGCAGGACGAGGCCGGCAACTTCACGCTGAACCCGATCCAGCAGAAGTTCGTCGACCTGTTCGCCTTCCAGTGCAGCTACTGCGCACCAGGGTTCGTCAACGCCGCGACCGTGCTGGTGGAAAATGCCCAGCGCCAGCCTGTGAAGAAGAGTGAGCTGGAAGACCGCATCGAAGAGAGCCTGGGGCACCATATCTGCCGCTGCACCGGCTACGTGCGTTACTACGACGCTACCCGCACGGTCCTCAACGACCTCGGCCTGGTCAAGGAGGGTTGAGCATGGCGTTCGTTCGTTCCGGTCTGGCGCTGGCGCTTGGCCTTGTCGTATCGATGGCTGCCCAGGCGCAGGACCAGGCACAGGTCAAGCGCGGGGAATACCTCGCCCGCGCCGCCGACTGCATGGCCTGCCACACTGCCGAGGGCGGCGCGCCCTACGCCGGTGGCCTGCCGATCCACTCACCGTTCGGTACCATCTACGGCAGCAACATCACCCCGGACAAGCAGTACGGCATCGGCAACTACACGGCCGACGAGTTCTTCGCTGCTGTCACCGAAGGCAAGCGCAAGGACGGTGCCAACCTGTACCCGGCCATGCCTTACACCTCGTACCACCTGATCAGCCGGGAAGACTCGGATGCGATCCTGGCGTACCTCATGACCGTGCCGCCGATCAATCGCCCGGCGCCGGAGACCAAGCTCAGCTTCCCGTTCAACGTGCGCATGGGCCTGGCCGGCTGGAATATGTTGTACGGCAAGAGCGTGCAGCTGCAGCCCACGCAGGGCAAGAGCCCGGCCTGGCAGCGCGGCCAGTACATGGTCGAAGTCATGGGCCACTGCGGCGAGTGCCACACCCCGCGTAACCCGATTGGTGCCTTGCAGCAGGACCAGCGCCTGACCGGCGGCCTGCTCAACGGCTACCTGGCGCCGAGCCTGCTGGCCCAGGACCTGGCCGAGCGCGGCTGGACCCAGCCAGACCTCACCACCTTCCTCAAACACGGCATCAGTGCCCAGGGCAGCATGTTCAACGAGATGTACCCGGTGGTGCACCACAGCACCCAGCACCTGGAAGACGCAGACCTGGCCGCCATGGCCACCTACCTGCTGGGCGACCAGCCGCCGGCGGCCAAGGTAATCAAGGAAGTGCCACTGGAGCAGTTGACCGAAAGCGCCAAGCGCGGCCGCCAGCAGTACCTCAATGTCTGCGCCGGCTGCCACGGCGTCGATGGCGAGGGCAAGCCGCATATCGCCGTGGCCATGCAGGGCAACACGGTGCTGCGCCAGGGTGACTCGCGCAACCTGGTCAAGGCGATTGTCGACGGTATCCGCGAACAGCAGTTCACCGGCTTCGAGCGTATGCAGCCGATGCCAGGTTTCGCCGACAAGCTCAATGACCAGCAGATCACCGACATGGTCAACTACCTGCGTCAGGCCTGGGGTGGTTTACCCGGTGACCTGAACGTGCAGCAGCTCGCCGAGCTGAAGGCGGAGTGACGCGTGCAGCATCTTGATCTGCAGGTCGTGCACCAGGCGTTGCAGTGGTCGTGTAACGGCCAGCGGGTATGGTTGTGCACGGTGCTCGCCACCTACGGCTCGGCGCCGCGTGCGCCGGGCTCGTTGCTGGCGGTGAACGACGGCGGGCAGTGGGTGGGCTCGCTGTCGGGCGGTTGCGTCGAGGAAGATTTCCTCGAGCGCGTCGCCCTGGGCGAGTTCCCCGAGCCAGTGGCGCTCGTGCGGTATGGCGATGGCAGTGACCGGCGTTCGAGCATTCGCCTGCCCTGTGGCGGCGTGCTCGAGGTGCTGGTGGAAAACCTGCCGGCCGATTGCGAGGTGCAGGGGCACCTGCGTGAGCTGCACAGTGCGCTGCAGGGTCAGCGCCGCCTGCTGCGCGAGGTGAGCCTGCCGGATGGGGCTCGCCAGCTCAGCAATGACACTGCCCAGGGCCCGCGCGTCGAACGTGAAAGCAGCCGCGTTCGGCTGCGGGTCGGCGCTGCCCAGCGCCTGCTGTTGGCGGGCTATTCCAGCGTGGCGCAGTATTGCGCCGAGTTCGGCAAGGGCATGGGCTTTGAGGTCATCCTTTGCGACCCGCGTGATGAAGTGCTCGAAGGGGTGGCGCTGGAGGGCATTGAAGTGCGCCGTGAACTGCCGTCGGAATTCATCGCCAACGGGGGTTGCCATGCCGACACCGCAGTGGTTGCATTGACCCATGATCCTAAAATCGATGACCTGGCCATGCTCGAAGCGGTGCGTACAGAGGCGTTCTACATTGGCGTGATGGGCTCGAAGGCCACTTCCGACAAGCGCCGCGCACGCCTGCAGCGGATCGGTGGCCTGGGTGACGACGAGCTGGCGCGCATCCACGCGCCAATCGGCCTGAACCTGGGCAGCAAGACCCCGGCGGAGATCGCATTGGCCGTGTTGGCCGATATCCTGCGGATGCGCAACGGCATCACCCGGGCGGCGCTGTGAAGGTCGTCGCGCTGGTGCTGGCGGCAGGTCGCAGCGTGCGCTTCGGGGGTGACAAGCGCCGCGCCACCCTGGCCGATGGGCGCAGCTTGCTGGTGCACAGCGTCGAGCGGGCTTGCTCGGTGTTCGGTGATGTACGGGTGGTGTTGCGCGAAGGTGAGCGGGCAGAGGACCTTGGGTTGCCTGCTGGTTGCCGGGTCATTGCCAGCCCGCAGGCTGCTTTGGGCATGGGCCACAGCTTGGCAGCTGGCACTGCATCGCTGATCGACAGTGATGCACAGGCGGTGGCGATTCTGTTGGGCGACATGCCTTGGATCGCTCGGGCAACTTTTGGCCAGCTCATATCGGCTGCTGGGGCCTCGACCATTGTGTTGCCACAGCATGACGGGCGGCAGGGGCATCCCGTGTTGTTCGGGCGCGATTTCTGGGCGGCGCTTTCACGCCTGACGGGTGATGAAGGGGCGCGTTCCGTAGTAAGGGCCCACCCGGCGAATTGCATCAGGCTTGATGTTGAGGACCCCGGAGTGTTGCAGGACGTGGATCGGCCTGATGCGGTTTACCAGTAAGCAGGGTGGTTTCGCCTAATCATTTTCTTCTTGCTCTTCGTCGAGTTCATACGGCTGAAGGTCCGCCATCTGCGAAAGCAGAATCAAATGCACTTCGGCGTCGAGTCGCTGCAGACCAGGTGGTTAGCATTTATGCAGTTTCACATTTAATGGTACTGATCCCGCGCCTGATCTTGACGCCTTTTCGGCAGCATTCTTTAGGTGCTGAATTCTGCTTCTCCATTGCGGCCCTATGCTCGAATCATTTCTGAGAAGGTTGTAGGAAAAGTCTCTATCGGCGCTAATTGGCGGGGATTGGGGTGCGTTCTGGGGGCTTGACGCGATTGCTTTGGCGTCCTTGAGATCGAGCGCCGCCCGCGCGGCGCATCGCGGGCAAGCCCGCTCCTACATTTGTTGCAACGTGCCATTCCAGTCAGGCCATAGTTGTCCGCCTTGGCGCATGACTGAAGACAGGTGAGGCGGCAGCCGTGCCAGCCGAAAAATCTCGTCGAGCCACCAAGGCTAACAACTATGGCCTATCAGGCCATGGCACGTTGCAACAAATGTAGGAGCGGGCTTGCCCGCGATGCGCCGCGCGGGCG
>NZ_JBFPFX010000025.1:0-93426 GCF_047978245.1 Pseudomonas sp. LFS044 | reverse complement strand
CCCACAGGGTTCAGCAGTGCTGCGGACATTGTGGGAGCCGGCTTGCCGGCGATTGGGCCGCGAAGCGGCCCCTTCAGTCTTACAGGATGTAACGCGACAGGTCTTCGTTCTGCGCCAGCTCACCCAGGTGGCTGTTCACATAAGCGGCATCGATCTGGATCGGTGCTTCGTCATGTGCACTGGCCAGGTCACCGGCACTGAACGATACCTCTTCGAGCAGGCGCTCGAGCAGGGTGTGCAGGCGGCGGGCACCGATGTTCTCGGTCTTCTCGTTGACCTGGTAGGCGATCTCGGCCAGGCGCTTGATACCGTCGGCCTGGAACTCGATGTTAAGCCCCTCGGTCTTGAGCAGCTCGCGGTATTGCTCGGTCAGCGAAGCGTGCGGCTCCTGCAGGATGCGCTCGAAGTCTTCCGGGGTCAGTGCCTTGAGTTCGACACGGATCGGCAGGCGGCCCTGCAGTTCAGGCACCAGGTCGCTCGGCTTGCTCAGGTGGAACGCGCCGGAGGCAATGAACAGGATGTGGTCGGTCTTGACCATGCCCAGCTTGGTGTTGACGGTGCAGCCCTCGATCAGCGGCAGCAGGTCGCGCTGCACGCCTTCGCGGGATACATCGGCACCGCCGACGTTGCCACGCTTGGCAACCTTGTCGATTTCATCGATGAACACGATACCGTGTTGCTCGACCGCTTCCAGGGCCTTGGCCTTGAGGTCGTCGTCATTGACCAGGCGGCTCGCTTCTTCGTCGCGAACCATCTTCAGCGCTTCCTTGACCTTCAGCTTGCGCGCTTTGCGCTTGCCCTTGCCCATGTTGGCAAACAGGCTCTGCAGCTGGTTGGTCATCTCTTCCATGCCGGGCGGCGCGGCGATTTCGACGCCGGCGGTGTCGGCAACTTCGATCTCGATTTCCTTGTCGTCCAGCTGGCCCTCACGCAGGCGCTTGCGGAACAGCTGGCGGGTGTTGGAATCGCTGCTGGTCTGTGCGGCTTCTTCGCTGAAGCTGGTCACCCGGGCCTGCGGCAGCAGGGCATCGAGGATACGGTCTTCGGCGGCATCTTCGGCGCGGTGGCGCACGCGGATGATTTCCTGCTCACGCAACATCTTCATGGCGGCGTCGGCCAGGTCGCGGATGATCGACTCGACATCGCGGCCAACGTAGCCCACTTCGGTGAACTTGGTCGCTTCGACCTTGAGGAACGGCGCATTGGCCAGCTTGGCCAGGCGGCGGGCGATTTCGGTCTTGCCGACGCCGGTGGGGCCGATCATCAGGATGTTCTTCGGGGTGACCTCGGCACGCAGCTCGGCAGGCAGCTGCATGCGCCGCCAGCGGTTGCGCAGGGCAATGGCCACGGCGCGCTTGGCGTCGTCCTGGCCGATGATGTGGCGGTTGAGTTCGTGGACGATCTCGCGGGGGGTCATGGACATGATGAAAATGGTCCTCGAGCAGAGCAATCAGTGTGGAAAAGTCCCGCTCTGGGCGGGACGCCAAAACAACTGATCAGTCGGCCAGGTCCTGCTCCTCGATGGTCAGGTTGTGGTTGGTGAACACGCAGATGTCACCGGCGATGTTCAGGGCTGTCTCGGCGATTTCACGGGCCGAGAGGTCGGTCTTGTTCAACAGGGCGCGGGCTGCGGCCTGGGCGTAGGCGCCGCCGGAACCCATGGCAATCAGGCCGTCTTCGGGCTCGACCACGTCGCCGTTGCCGGTAATGATCAGCGATGCATCCTTGTTGGCCACGGCCAGCATGGCCTCCAGGCGGCTCAGGGAGCGGTCGGTACGCCATTCCTTGGCCAGTTCGACAGCGGCACGCACCAGGTGGCCCTGGTGTTTCTCAAGCTGCCCTTCGAAGCGCTCGAACAGGGTGAATGCATCGGCGGTGGCACCGGCGAAGCCAGCGATGACCTGGCCGTGGTACAGGCGACGAACCTTTTTGGCGTTGCCTTTCATCACGGTGTTGCCGAGGGATACCTGGCCGTCGCCGCCCATGACGACTTTGCCGTTACGGCGGACAGAAACGATGGTGGTCAAGGGGGAGTCTCCACGCAGCGGGGCAAAATTGCCTGATGCAGACTCATATGGGGGTGGGGGGAAGGATTTCAACCGGGAGGGATGAATGGTTGGTGGATGTCTGTGCTGGCCTCATCGCCGGCAAGCCGGCCCCCACGCAGGTTTTAGCGCTGCAAATCCCTGTGGGAGCCGGCTTGCCGGCGATGAGGGCCGTGGGGCCTACTCAGCCCTCGTGGCAGACATGGCCATCGACCAAGGTATAACGCACCGCCCCAGGCAGGCAGTGGCCGATGAACGGGCAGTTGTCGCCGCGCGAGAACCACTGTTCACCGGCAACGGTCGAGGCCTTGGCATCGAACAGCACCAGGTCAGCTGCTGCACCTACCTTCAGCTCACCCGCCGGCAGGCGCATGGCCGCCGCAGGGCCGCTGGTCAGGCGAGCCAGCAGGGTTGGCAGGTCGAGCAGGCCGTCGTCAACCAGGGTCATGGCCAGTGGCAACAGCAGTTCGACGCTGCTGATCCCAGGCTCGGTGGCGCCGAACGGTGCCAGCTTGGCATCGCGCTCGTGCGGCTGGTGGTGGCTGGAGATCGCCTGGATCACGCCCGACTTGACCGCCTGGCGCAGGCCTTCGCGGTCGGCGCTGCTGCGCAGTGGCGGCTGCACGTGGTACAGGCTGGAGAACTCGCGCAGCGACTCGTCGGTGAGGATCAGCTGGTACAGGGCAACGTCGGCAGTGACTGGCAGGCCAAGCTGCTGGGCTTGTTCGATCAGCCGCGCACCACGGGCGCTGGTGATCTGGGTGAAGTGCGCGCGCACGCCGCTCTGCTCGACCAGCAACAGGTTGCGGGCCAGGGCCACGGTCTCGGCACTTTCGGGGATGCCGGGCAGGCCGAGGAAGCTGGCCATGGCGCCTTCGTGGGCCAGGCCACCCTGGGCCAGGTCGCGGTCCTGGGAGTGGAACACCACGGTCAGGTCGAAAGTGGCAGCGTATTCCAGGGCGCGGGCCAGGGTACGGTTGTTGGGGATTTCCTTCAGGCCATTGCCGAAGGCCACGCAGCCGGTGTCGCGCAGGGCCACCAGCTCGGCCAGTTGCTCGCCTTCCAGGCCTTTGGTCAGGGCGCCGATCGGGTAGACCTTGCTGTTGCTGGCTTCACGGGCACGGTCGAGGATCAGCTCGGCCACTGCCGAGGTGTCCAGCACCGGCTTGGTCTGCGGCGGGCAGCACAGGCTGGTGACGCCGCCGGCCACGGCGGCGCGGGTTTCGCTGGCGATGGTGCCTTTACGGCTGTAACCCGGCTCACGCAGGGAGACACCGAGGTCGACCAGGCCTGGCGCGGCGATCAGGCCGTCGGCCTGGAGGGTACGGCTGGCGCTGAAACCGGCTGGGGCCGCGCCGATCGCGGCAATACGGCCGCCATCCAGGTGCAGGTCGGTGACCTGGTCCAGGCCACTCTTGGGGTCGATGACCCGGGCGCCAAGAATGCTGAGGGTCACTGGGCGTTCTCCTGGTCGAATTGACGTTGCGCGTTCTGCCCGCTCATGGCCATGGACAGTACCGCCATGCGCACGGCGATGCCGTAGGTAACCTGATTGAGGATCACCGAGTGTTTGCCGTCAGCAACCGCCGATTCGATTTCCACGCCGCGGTTGATCGGCCCTGGGTGCATGACGATGGCGTCAGGCTTGGCGCCGGCCAGGCGCGCGGTGGTCAGGCCGAACAGGCGGTAGAACTCGCCTTCGCTGGGCAGCAGGCCGCCGGCCATGCGCTCGCGCTGCAGGCGCAGCATGATCACCACATCGACGTCCTTCAGGCCTTCGGCGAGATCGGTGTAGACCTTCACGCCATATTGCTCGATGCCGATCGGGATCAGGGTTTTCGGGCCGATCACGCGGATGTCCGGGCAGCCCAGTGCCTTCAGCGCGAGCATGTCGGAGCGGGCCACGCGCGAGTGCAGGATGTCGCCGACGATCGCCACGGACAGGTTTTCGAAGCTGCCCTTGTGGCGGCGGATGGTCAGCATGTCGAGCATGCCTTGGGTAGGGTGGGCATGGCGGCCATCACCGCCGTTGATCACCGCGACATCCGGGCACACGTGTTCGGCAATGAAGTGCGCGGCACCCGAGTCGGAGTGGCGCACCACGAACATGTCGGCGGCCATGGCTTCGAGGTTGCGCAGGGTGTCGAACAGGGTTTCGCCCTTGCTGGTCGAGGAGGTCGACACATTGAGGCTGATCACGTCGGCCGACAGGCGCTGAGCGGCCAGTTCGAAGGTGGTGCGGGTACGGGTCGAGTTCTCGAAGAACACGTTGCACACGGTCTTGCCGCGCAGCAACGGGACTTTCTTGACGGCCCGGGCGCCGACTTCGAGGAACGAGTCGGCGGTGTCGAGGATCTCGGTCAGCAGTTCGCGGGGCAAACCGTCGAGCGAGAGGAAGTGGCGCAGCTGGCCCTGATCATTGAGCTGCAGCGGGCGCTTGGCGTCGATTGGCGTCATCGCGAGTGGACTCTTAAAGGGCGGAAGCGGTGGCGAGGTCCTGGCGCTCGAGGGCGAGCGGTGCGGGTCCGGTCAATTTTACCCGTTCATGGGCGGCCAGCGACAGGGTGGCGCCGAGCACGTTGGGGCGGATCGGCAATTCGCCGGCATCCAGGTCCAGCAGGCAAACCAGCGTCACGCTGGCCGGGCGGCCGTAGTCGAACAGTTCGTTGAGTGCGGCGCGGATGGTGCGGCCGCTCATCAGTACGTCGTCGATCAGCACCAGGTGCTGGCCTTCGACCTCGAACGGCAACTCGGAGGGGCGCACTTGCGGGTGCAGGCCGTTCTGGCTGAAGTCGTCGCGGTAGAAGGACACGTCCAGGGTGCCCAGCGGGCTTTCGTCGGCCATTTCCTGCTGCAGGGCCTGGGCTACCCAGACACCGCCGGTGCGAATGCCGATGAAGCGCGGTTCGGTGATGCCGCGGCGGGCCAGATGGGCGCGTAGGTCGACAGCCATCTGCCGGATCAGGTCGGCGGGATTGGGTAGGCTCATTGCGTGCTCCTAGGGGGGCGCCGGGTTGGCCCGACGGCAAAGCGGAAAGTTAGGTGTTGGCCTCCAGCCAGCCTTGCAGCAGCAGGGCAGCGGCGATGGCATCGACCGGGTTGTCACGGTAGCTGCCGCGCTGGCCGCCGCGGGCCATGCGCTCGCCCTTGGCCTCGAAGGTGGTCAGGCGTTCGTCGTGGGTGTGCACGGGCAGGTTGAAGCGGCCATTGAGGCGGCGGGCGAACTTCTCGGCGCGGGCGCTCATTTCGCTGGGCGTGCCGTCCATGTTCAGCGGCAGGCCGACGACGATGGCATCGGGCTTCCACTCTGTGATCAGTTTTTCCACCTGGGCCCAGTCCGGCACGCCGTTCTGCGCCTTGAGGGTGCACAGCTCGCGGGCTTGGCCGGTGATCACCTGGCCGACGGCCACGCCGATCTGTTTGCTGCCGTAGTCGAAGCCCAGCAACAGGCGTAGTTCAGCCATCAGGCGTGGCCCGCCTGGCTGGTCAGCAGGCTGAGGTTGATGCCCAGGCTGCTGGCGGCGGCGCCCAGGCGCTGCTCGCTGGCCATGCCGAAGAGGATGTCAGGGTCGAACGGGCAGTTGAGCCAAGCGTTGTCGGCGAGTTCCGCTTCCAGTTGGCCCGCTTCCCAGCCGGCGTAGCCCAGGGTGATCAGGCTCTGTTTGGGGCCGACCCCTGCGGCAATCGCAAGCAACACATCCTGCGACGTGGTCAGCGACAGCCCTTCCAGGGCCACGGTGGCCTGGAAGCTGCATTCGCTGCTGTGCAGCACGAAGCCGCGGTCGGTCTGCACCGGGCCACCCTGGTAGATGGGCACCTGCAAGGTACTGGCCGGTGGCTCCTCGTCCGGGCGCAACTGCTCGAGAATGTCCGCCAGGTTCAGCTCCTGAGGTCGATTGACCACCAGGCCCATGGCGCCATTGGCGTTGTGCTCGACGATATACGTGAGGGTCTGGGCGAAGTTCGGGTCGGCCATGTGCGGCATGGCGATCAGGAACTGATGCTTGAGGTAGCTCGGGGCGAGGGTTTTCATGAGGGATAGTGTGGCGCCAGGTGGCGAGGCTGACAAGGTGCTGTGCAGCTGAGATTCAGGGCCGCTTCGCGCCCCATCGCCGGCAAGCCGGCTCCCACAGGTACAACGGTGCTTCTGAGGACGGCGCGGTCCCTGTGGGAGCCGGCTTGCCGGCGATGGGGCGCGAAGCGGCCCTGAAAGCGCAAATCAGTTACTGGAAAGCCGATCCCCGCGGGCAAACCGCCAGGTGCGGATAATCTCCAGCCGGTCGTATTCGGCAAGGTCCCCGGTAAACGGCGCAAACGGCGCGGCCAGCCGCACGATGCGCTGCGCGGCCTGGTCCAGCAGCGGCTGGCCGGACGACTCCAGCACCAGTACCTCATACAACGAGCCATCGCGGTTGATCGACACCATCATCCGCAAGTTGCCGTAAATCTGCTGCCGGCGCGCTTCGTCGGGGTAGTTGAGGTTGCCCACCCGCTCGACCTTCTTGCGCCACTCTTCCTTGTACCAGGCGCCCTTGTCGCGCATGGTCGACGCCGCGTTCAGCCGGTGGATGCGCGGGCGTTTGGCGTACATCTGCTGTTCGTTGGACAGCTCGGCCTCAAGGCTCGCGATCTGGCTCGACAGCTGCGAGCTGTCGAAATCAGGCGTAGCCGCTGCCGGTTTTGGCTGCGGTTTGCTTGCCTTGGGCTTGGGCTCGACCTTCTGTGCCTTGGGCGCCTGGATAGCCACGGCAGACTTCTGCGGCGCAGGCGGCACGACTTCGGGCTTGGCCGCGGGCGGTGGTGTGACCTTGTTGATCTTGCTGTCCTGGAACGGCGCGACCTCGGTGGTGGTGGGCACCGCCTTTTTTTCCAGGGTGCCGCTGCCCTGCTGGTTGGCCTGTGCCTGGTAATCGGCCTTCTCGGGTGCCTTCTCGCTTTTGAAGGTGGCCAGCGTGATATCCATGGTCTGGCGGATTTCAGCCGGTTTGACCACGCTGAAACCGACCCCGAGGATCAGCGCCAGGTGCACCAGGGCAGCCAGGAACAGGGTAAAGCCAAGCCGGTCCACCGGGCGAACGCGGGGTGGCAGCAGGTCGGCAGGGATGTCGGCGGGCAGCGTCATCGGGTATCCAGCAACCGCAGGGCGGGGCAGCAGCTCAGTCGAAAAGGACTGGCATCATACCCCACTCCGGGCTTTTGCTTCGCGTCGGCGGTCAGCGCGCCTTCAGCTGGCGATCAATGGCATCCATCAGCTTGCCGCCGATATCGGTGTTGTAGGCGGCATCGATCTCGCGAATGCAGGTCGGGCTGGTGACGTTGATTTCGGTGAGGTAGTCGCCGATCACGTCCAGGCCTACGAACAGCAGGCCCTTTTCACGCAGGGTCGGGCCGACCTGGGCGGCGATCCAGCGGTCACGCTCGCTCAGCGGGCGTGCTTCGCCACGGCCACCGGCGGCCAGGTTGCCGCGGGTCTCGCCGCTGGCCGGGATGCGCGCCAGGCAGTAGTCGACCGGCTCGCCGTCGATCATCAGGATGCGCTTGTCGCCGTCCTTGATCGCCGGCAGGTAGGCCTGGGCCATGATCTGCTGGGCGCCGAGTGCGGTCAGGGTTTCGAGGATCACCGACAGGTTGGGGTCGCCAACCCGGTGGCGGAAGATCGACGTGCCGCCCATGCCGTCCAGCGGCTTGAGGATCACGTCGCCGTGCTTGGCCGCAAATTCCCGAATGATGTCCGGGCGGCGGCTGACCAGGGTCGGCGGCGTGCACTGCGGGAACAGCGTGGCGAACAGTTTTTCGTTGCAATCGCGCAGGCTCTGCGGGCGGTTGACCACCAGCACGCCTTCGGCCTCGGCCTGTTCCAGCAGGTAAGTGCTGTAGACGAACTCCATGTCGAACGGCGGGTCCTTGCGCATCAGGATCACGTCCAACTCGGCCAGGGTGCTGTCCTGTTCGTCGCCCAGCTCGAACCAGCGCGCCGGGTCGGCGAACACTTTCAATGGGCGCATCCGCGCGCGGGCCTTGCCTTCGCCCTGGTACAGGTCGCGCTGCTCCATGTAGAACAGGCTCCAGCCGCGGGCCTGGGCGGCCAGCAGCATGGCCAGCGAGCTGTCCTTCTTGTAGGAGATGGACGCGATCGGGTCCATGACAATGCCGAGGCGAACGCTCATGGGGTGGTTCCTCTTGGCGGCCCGTGGCCGCGGTGAATCGAAAGAAAAGTGGCTCAGGGTGGCGCTGTGAGCGCCGCGGGTCAAGGGGGCGGCAGATGGAACGGGCCCCCGGAGTGTGCTAAAAATGCCCTCAGCTTCAAGCTGCAAGCCATCAGTGCCTTGCAGCCCACACTGTGCAGCGATGGTAGCGCGACTTATGGAACAGCCCCTGAAGGTGATGGTGATCGACGATTCCCGCACGATCCGCCGCACCGCGCAGATGTTGCTCGGCGAAGCGGGCTGCGAGGTGATCACCGCCAGCGACGGTTTCGATGCCCTGGCCAAGATCGTCGACCACCAGCCGCAGATCATTTTCGTCGACGTGCTGATGCCCCGCCTGGATGGCTATCAAACCTGTGCGGTGATCAAGCACAACAGTGCCTTCAAGGACATCCCGGTGATTCTCCTGTCGTCACGCGATGGCCTGTTCGACAAGGCCCGCGGGCGGGTGGTCGGCTCTGACCAGTTCCTGACCAAACCATTCAGCAAGGAAGAACTGCTCGACGCGATCAAGGCCCATGTGCCCGGTTTCGTTGCGCACGAACAACACGCACCCTGACCGCGCCCGAGGTGGCACGGCCTTTTTTTCCTGATGGGGAAACAGCATGGCCCGAGTTCTGATTGTCGACGACTCGCCGACAGAGATGTACAGATTGACCGAATGGCTCGAGAAGCATGGCCACCAAGTGCTCAAGGCCAACAACGGCGCCGACGGTGTGGCCCTGGCCCGCCAGGAAAAACCGGATGCGGTGCTGATGGACATCGTCATGCCTGGCATGAACGGCTTCCAGGCCACCCGCCAGCTGAGCAAGGACCCGGAAACCAGCGCCATCCCCGTGGTGGTGGTCACCACCAAGGACCAGGAAACCGACCGGATCTGGGCCACGCGGCAGGGCGCCCGCGACTTCTTGACCAAACCCGTGGAAGAAGACGCGTTGATCGCCAAGCTCAAAGAAGTACTGGGCGCTTGACCACCCGCCCCCAAGGCGCGTCGCTGACCGCCTTCGAGCTGTTGCTGGACATCGACCGGCGCTGCCGCCTGCTGGTGGCCGACCAGCCGCTGCAGGACACCCGCCTGCAACAATGGAGCGGTATCGGTTTTCGCATTGCCGGGCAGTGGTTCGTCGCGCCAATGGGCGAGGTGGCCGAGGTGTCGCGCGAGCCGCGCAGCAGCCGGGTGCCGGGGGTGCAGCCTTGGGTTTGCGGGGTGGCCAACCTGCGCGGCCGGTTGCTGCCGGTGATGGACCTGAGCAGTTTTCTCGGCCTCGGCCCGGCGGCCCCGGGCAAGCAGCGGCGGGTGCTGGTGCTGGACCACGAGGACCTGTTCGTCGGCCTTCTGGTCGACGAGGTGCTGGGCCTGCAGCACTTTGCCCTGGATACCCTGGAGCTGGCGCCGCCACAGCCGTTGATTCGCGCCGCCGCAAGGTTCGTCCAGGGGCATTTCCCGCGTGAACGCAACTGGGCGATTTTCAGCCCCTTCGCCCTGTGCCAGGCGCCGGGCTTTCTAGACGTGGCGCTATAGGACTTTCGAACGTGAACAAGCCGGCCACCAATGTCGCCCCCTCCAGCATGACCCCGCGCACCCGCAGCATCGCGCAGATCACCGTGCTGTTCGTGGTGCTGATCCTTTCGATCATCCTGCTGTTCGCCAATTTCGCTTACCTCAATACCCAGTCCAACCACGACAAGCAGTACATCGGCCACGCCGGCGAACTGCGCGTGCTGTCCCAGCGCATCGCCAAGAACGCCACCGAGGCGGCGGCTGGCAAGGCCCTGGCCTTCAAGTTGCTGTCGGATGCCCGCAACGATTTCGAGCGGCGTTGGAGCTACCTGCGCGAAGGTGACAAGTCCACCGGCCTGCCGGCGGCGCCGGCCGCCGTGAAGGATGAAATGGAGGCGGTACGCCAAGACTGGGAAAACCTGCGCAAGAACACCGATACCATTCTTGCCAGTGAACAGACTGTATTGTCGCTGCACCAGGTGGCGGCGACCCTGGCCGAAACCGTGCCGCAGCTGCAGGTGGAGTACGAGAAGGTGGTCGAGATCCTGCTGCAGAGCGGTGCTCCGGCCAGCCAGGTGGTTGTGGCACAACGGCAGTTGCTGCTAGCCGAGCGCATTCTGGGGTCGGTCAACACCGTGCTGGCCGGCGACGACACAGCAGCGCAGGCCGCCGACACCTTCGGCCGTGATGCCAGCCGGTTTGGCCAGGTGCTCGAAGGCATGCTGGCGGGCAACCCAGCCATTCAGGTCACCCGCGTCGAGGATGCCGACGCCCGTGCCCGGCTGGCCGAAATCGCCGAGCTGTTCCAGTTCGTCGCAGGCTCGGTCGATGAAATCCTCGAAACCTCGCCGGAGCTGTTCCGTGTGCGCGAAGCGGCGGGCAACATCTTCAGCCTGTCGCAAACCCTGCTCGATGAAGCCTCGCACCTGGCCAATGGCTTTGAGAACCTGGCCGCCGGACGCACGCTGGATACCGTCGGTGGTTATGTGCTGGGCCTGCTGGCGCTGGCCTCGATCATCCTGATCGGCCTGGTGATGGTGCGCGCCACCCACCGGCAGTTGCACGAAACCGCCGAGAAGAACGAGCGCAACCAGCAGGCGATCATGCGCCTGCTCGACGAAATCGAAGAGCTGGCCGACGGCGACCTGACCGTGACGGTGTCGGTGACCGAAGACTTCACCGGGGCCATTGCCGACTCGATCAACTATTCCGTGGACCAGTTGCGCGACCTGGTAGCCACCATCAACCACAGCGCCGAGCAAGTGGCTGCAGCGGTGCAGGACACGCAGAACACCGCCCGTCAGCTGGCCAAGGCCTCGGAGCACCAGGCCGATCAGATCAGCGAGGCGTCGGAGGCGGTGGGCGACATGGTCGAGTCGATCGACCGGGTTTCGGCGCATGCCTACGAGTCGGCCAAGGTGGCCGAGCGTTCGGTGGCGATTGCCAACAAGGGCAATGAGGTGGTGCACAACACCATCAACGGCATGGACAACATCCGCGAGCAGATCCAGGACACCGCCAAGCGGATCAAGCGCCTGGGTGAGTCTTCCCAAGAGATCGGCGACATCGTCAGCCTGATCGACGACATTGCCGACCAGACCAACATTCTTGCCCTCAACGCGGCTATCCAGGCCTCGTTGGCGGGGGAGGCCGGCCGGGGCTTTGCCGTGGTTGCCGATGAAGTCCAGCGCCTGGCGGAGCGCTCATCCTCGGCGACGCGGCAGATCGAAGCGCTGGTGCGGACCATTCAGGCCGACACCAACGAGGCGGTGATTTCCATGGAGCAGACCACTGCCGAAGTGGTGCGTGGCGCACGGCTGGCGCAGGACGCCGGGGTGGCGCTGGCCGAAATCGAAGGGGTTTCGCAAAACCTCGCCGAACTTATCCACAGCATCTCGGATGCCGCCCAGTTGCAGACATCCTCTGCAGGGCAGATTTCCCACACCATGGCGGTCATCCAGCAGATCACCGCGCAAACCTCCGCCGGCTCCGGGGCCACCGCCGACAGCATCCGCCACCTGGCACGGATGGCCAGCGAGATGCGCCGCTCGGTGTCCGGGTTTACTTTGCCAGCACCGGCCGAGCGGCGCTAAGGAATGGTCATGGCTGCAGCCGTAAGCCCCGAACGCCACGATACCGTGGCCCTGGCCTGGACGCGGGCGGCCATCCTCGACTGCCTGGGCCAGGCGCGCCAAGCCCTGGAGCGCTTTGCCGGGGCGACGGACGACTTGTCCTTGCTAGGGTTCGTGGTGGACAACCTGCACCAGGTGCATGGCTGCCTGCGCATGCTGGAACTGCGCGGTGCCACGCGCCTGGCCGAAGAGCTGGAGCTGTTGGCCAGGGCCATTGCCGAAGGCCAGGTCAGCCCGCGCGGTGACTGCCTGGGGCCGCTGTTCCGTGGCCTGGAGCAACTGCCGTCGTACCTGGAGCGGCTGCGCGGGGCGCGGCATGACCTGCCGCTGGTGATGCTGCCGTTGCTCAACCAGTTGCGCGCCTGCCGCGGTGTCGAGCCGTTGGCCCAGGGTAGCTTGATCAGCGGCGCAGCCCAGCGCTTTGCAGGCTCCGACGACCTGGCCAACCTCGACCTGTCGTTGAGCAACTGGCGTGATCAGATTCAGGCAGGGCCCGGGCGTGATGCGTTGCGCTCGGTGATCAGCGCCTTGTGCGATGACCTGATGCGCATCAAGGAGCGCCTGGACCAGTTCGTGCGGGGTGATCGCCAGCACAGCGAGCAGCTGGACAGCCTGCTGTCACCCTTGCGCCATGTTGCCGATACCCTCGCGGTCCTGGGTTTTCAGCAGCCACGGCGGGTGATCGTCGACCAGGTGCTGGCCCTGCAAGCCGTGGCCCAGGGCGAACGCGCGGCAAATGACGCGGTGCTCATGGATGTGGCAGGCGCCTTGCTGTACGTGGAGGCAAGCCTCAATGGCATGGTCGGCCCGCTGGAGGAAGGCGGGCAGGGCGGCCTGCCCGGTTCGGACTTGGCCGAAATTCGCCAGCTGGTGCTGAACGAATCGCTGAATGTGCTGCAGCAGGCCAAGGACCTGATCGGCGATTGCCTTGAGTCCGACTGGCCGCGCCAGCGCCTGCAGCCCTTGCCGGGCCTGCTGCAGCAGGTGCGAGGTGCGCTGGCGATGCTGATGCTGCCAGCGGCTGCCGAAGTGTTCGCCGGCTGTGCGGGCTATGTGCAGCGCTGGCTGCAGCATCTTGACGTGGAGCCGCCAGCGGACGAGCTGAACCACCTGGCTGACGCCCTCAGCGCCAGCGAGTGCTACCTGCAATGGCGGGTTGCCGACCCGCTGGCCGATGGCCAGCCCTTCCTCGACATGGCCCGCGCAAGCTTGTCGGCGCTGGGCGTGCAGTGCTCGCACGGTGATGCCGGCGTTGAGCAGGACGGCAGCACCGACGGCATCGATGATGAACTGCGCGAGGTGTTCCTCGAGGAAGCCGGCGAGTTGCTGCCAGAGATCGAGCGGCACTGGTTGCGCTGGCGTGCCGACAATACCCTGCGCGATGCCTTGCTGGAGGTACGCCGCGACCTGCATACGCTCAAAGGCAGTGGCCGCATGGTCCATGCCCAGGCGGTCGCCGAACTGGCCTGGGGCGGCGAGCATCTGCTCAACCGGGTGCTGGAGGGGCGCATGACGCTGGCCCCGGAAGGCGTGGTGGCCTTGCAGCAGGTAGTCGTGCACCTGCCCGACCTGCTGGCCGACTTTGCTGCCGGCCAGATGCCCCAGGTGACCGAGATCGAGCAATTGGCGAGCCACCTGCATGCACTGGCGGAAAACGATGCACCGGCCAGTGCCGAGATCGATGGCCTCGACCCGCTGTTGCTGGACATCTTTCGCAATGAGGCCCAGGGCCACCTGGCCAGCCTGGACGCATTCCTGCAGGCCGCCGATGGCCAGGGCACCGTTGTCAGCGATGGCCTGCAGCGCGCCCTGCACACGCTCAAAGGCAGCGCGGCGATGGCTGGCGTGTTACCGATCGCCGAGCTGGCGACTGCCTTCGACCGCCTGGTGCGCGAGTACCGGGGCCACCAGTTCCCATTGCAGGTGGCCGAAATCGAATGGCTGGAAGCGGCGCGGGCTTTGTTTGAAGCGGGGTTGGCGCAATTGAGCAGCACGCCGTTGGCCGCCATACCCGGTGCGGCCGAGCTGATCGAGCAGGTCGGCGAGGCGGTGGACGCGCGGCTTGCCAGCGTGCATGACGAGCCGCTGCAGGCGCGCCGGGGCAGGCGCGACCCGCAATTGATCGCAAACTTCCTGGCCCAAGCCATGGACATCCTGTTGGACGCCGAGTCGTTGCTGTCGCGCTGGCAGGAGCAACCCGGGCAGCGCCAGTCGCTGGACACCTTGCTCGATGAACTGACCACCCTCTGCCACGGTGCGCACCTGGCCGACCTGTGGCAAATGGACGATGTCTGCGAAGCGCTGCTGGACCTCTACGGCGCAGTGGAAGAGGGCAGCCTGGCTGCTGATGCGCGTTTCTTCGCCCAGGCCCGGCAGGCCCACGAGGTGCTGCTCGACATGCTTGACGAGGTAGCGGCTGGCCAGGAGCTGACCGCCCGGCCGGACTGCACCGATGGCCTGCGCAATTTGCTCGACGGCGCCTTGGCGCCCGATGCCACAGGCCTGGTGGCACCCGGGTCGGTCACTGTGCTCGACGCCCCCCTGGAGCCGGCCGAAGAGGCCGATAACCCGGGCGACAAGGAACTGCTGGAAGTCTTCCTCGAAGAAAGCTCGGACATCGTCGAAAGCGCCGGCGCGGCCCTGGCGCGCTGGCAGGCCGACCCGCGCAGCAGCGTTGAAGTGGACAACCTGCTGCGTGACCTGCACACGCTCAAGGGCGGCGCACGAATGGTCGAAATCGCCGCCATCGGCGACCTGGCCCACGAGCTGGAATTTCTTTACGAACTGCTGGCCGCTGGGCGTTTGCCGCCGAGTGCGCCGTTGTTCGCCCTGTTGCAAAACTGCCATGACCGCCTGGCGCACATGCTCGATGCCGTGCGCCTGGGCCAGCCGCTGCATGCCGCCACCGCGCTGATCGACTATATCCGTAACTTCAGCAGCGCCGCCCTGACCGACAGCGCTGCCGGGCAGGCGCAGGCCGAGGCCGCGCCCGCCGAGGTGGCTGCTGCTGCCCCGGAGCGGGCGCCTGGCGACATGGTCAAGGTGGATGCCGAACTGCTCGACGACCTCGGCAACCTGGCCGGCGAGCACTCCGTCATCCGCGGGCGTATCGAGCAACAAGTCAACGATGCCCAGTTTGCCCTGAACGAGATGGAGACCACGCTGGAGCGCATGCGCGACCAGCTGCTGCGCCTGGACATGGAAACCCAAGGGCGGATCAGCAGCCGCCAACCGTTCGAGGGTGACGCCTACGAAGACTTCGACCCGCTGGAAATGGACCGCCATTCACAGTTGCAGCAATTGTCTCGGGCGCTGTTCGAATCGGCATCCGACCTGCTCGACCTGAAAGAGACATTGGCCCAGCGTGCGCAAGAGGCCCAGAGCCTGCTGCAACAGCAGGCGAGGGTGAACAGCCAGTTGCAGGAAGGCCTGACCGCGACCTTGATGGTGCCGTTCGAGCGCCTGGTGCCGCGCTTGCAGCGGGTGGTGCGCCAGGTGGCCAGCGAGCTGGGCAAGCAGGTCGAGTTGGTGGTCGGCAATGCCGAGGGCGAGCTCGACCGCAGTGTGCTCGAGCGCATGGTGGCGCCGCTCGAGCATATGCTGCGCAATGCCGTCGACCATGGCCTGGAAGCACGTGAGGCGCGCCTGGCGGCCGGCAAGCCGGAGTTGGGCACCATTCACCTGAATCTGCTGCATGAGGGCGCCGATATCGTCATCGAGATGACCGACGATGGTGCCGGCGTGCCGCTGGAGGCCGTGCGGCGCAAGGCGATCAAACGTGGCTTGCTGGACCCGCAGGCCAACCTGAGCGACCACGAGATCCTGCAATTCATCTTGCGCCCGGGCTTTTCCACGGCCGAGAAGATCACTCAGATTTCCGGGCGTGGCCTTGGCATGGACGTGGTCCACGAAGAGGTCAAGCAACTAGGTGGCTCGATGAGTATCGAGTCGGCCCCAGGCAAGGGTGCACGCTTCCTGATCCGCCTGCCTTTCACCGTGTCGATCAACCGCGCGGTGATGGTGCACCTGGGCGAAGAGCAGTACGCCATCCCGCTCAACACCATCGAGGGCATCGTCCGCGTGCCGCCAGCCGAGCTGGCCGCCTGCTATCAGCAAGACGTGCCCCATTACGTTTATGCCGGCCACACGTACGAATTGCGCTACCTGGGTGAGCTGCTGCAAGGCTTGCCACGCCCAAGCCTGCTGGGCCAGAGCGTGCCGTTGCCGGTGCTGCTGGTGCATTCCCAGGAGCAGTCGTTCGCCATTCAGGTCGACAGCCTGTCGCCCAGCCGCGAGATCGTGGTGAAAAGCCTTGGCCCCCAGTTCGCGGCTGTCGCGGGGCTGTCGGGCGCCACCTTGCTCGGTGATGGCCGGGTGGTGCTGATTCTTGATCTGCTCGGCCAGCTGCGCGGCCAGCAACGGCGCCTGGCACGCTTGCCGGGCGGTAGCGGGGTACAGCGCACGCTGTTCGGGCCGGCACCGCGCAGGGCGTTGCTGGTGATGGTGGTGGACGACTCGGTGACCGTGCGCAAAGTCACCAGCCGCCTGCTGGAGCGCCATGGCATGAGCGTGCTGACGGCCAAGGACGGTGTCGACGCCATGGCCTTGCTGGAAGAGCACCGCCCGGACGTGTTGCTGCTGGACATCGAAATGCCGCGTATGGACGGCTTTGAAGTGGCCGCCCGTGTTCGCCGTGACCAGCGTCTTAAAGACCTCCCCATCATCATGATCACTTCGCGCACCGGGCAGAAGCACCGTGACCGGGCCATGGCCATCGGTGTCAACGACTACCTGGGCAAACCCTATCAGGAGTCGGTGCTGCTGCAGAGCATCGCCCACTGGAGCCAGACCCATGCTTGAACTGATCTCAGGCCAGCGCAGCAGCCTGACCGGTTTGCTGCTGCCGTTGGGCGACCGCACGCTGGTGCTGCCCAATGTCGCCGTGGCGGAACTGATTGGCCAGCGCAATCTGGTGTGCCAGCGCGGCGAGCCGGCCTGGCACCTGGGGTGGATCGACTGGCGCCAGCAGCACCTGCCGCTGATCGGTTTCGAGGCGGCTTGTGGCACGGAGACACCGTGCGGCGAGCGGGCGCGTATCGTCGTGTTGAACGCGCTCGGCGATACCGGGCTGCGTTACCTGGCGGTGCTGCTGCAGGACATTCCGCGCTCGTGCAAGCTCGACAGCCAGCTCAACTATGTGGATGTGGCGCTGGGTAGCCTGGAGCTGGCGGCGGTGCAGGTGGGCGAGCAGGTGGCACGGGTGCCGGACCTGATCGGGCTGGAGAGGCTGGTGCGTGACGCGCGACTGCAACCTGTGCTTGGGTAGGATGGTGCTGCGGCTGGCCTTTTCGCGGGGCAAGCCCGCTCCCACAGGTACACCACTGTCAGGATGAGGAACCCAGCTCATCCAAGGAGGTCTGTGTTTGCATGTATTACGGTGAACGTTTCAACGCTTGGACCCACCTCGTCGGTGCCATTCTGGCCGGCCTCGGTGCCATCTGGCTGATCGTCGTCGCAGGCCTGCAGGGCGACCCCTGGAAGATCGTCAGTTTCTCCATCTACGGCGGCACACTGCTGCTGCTTTACAGCATTTCGACCCTCTACCACAGCACCCGCGGCCGGGCGAAGGTGATCATGCGCAAGCTCGATCACCTGTCGATCTACCTGCTGATTGCCGGCAGCTACACGCCGTTCTGCCTGGTCAGCCTGCGCGGGCCCTGGGGCTGGAGCCTGTTCGGTGTGGTCTGGGGGCTGGCGGTGCTTGGCATGCTCCAGGAAATCAAGCCGCGCTCCGAGGCACGGGTCCTGTCGATCATCATCTACGCGGTAATGGGCTGGATTGTCCTGGTGGCGGTCAAGCCGCTGCTGCACAGCCTCGGCACCGCTGGCTTCGCCTGGCTGGCGGCCGGTGGGGTGTTCTACACGGTGGGGATCATCTTCTTCGCGTTCGACAGCCGCTTCCGCCATTGGCATGGCATCTGGCACCTGTTCGTGATTGCCGGCAGCCTGATGCACTTCGTGGCGGTGTCACTGTACGTGCGTTAGGGGGTTGAGCGCCGCGCGGGCGGCGCTCGATCTGATAGGCGAAAACAATCCCCTGGCATGCCCTACGAAAAATCACCCCACAATTGCTGCGCCACCGACAGCGCCACCACCGGCGCTGTTTCGGTCCGCAGTACGCGCGGGCCAAGGCGGGCGGCGTGGAAGCCGGCGCCCTTGGCCTGCTCGACCTCGGCATCGCTCAGGCCGCCTTCGGGGCCGATGAGGAAGGCCAGGCGTGCCGGCTTGGCATGGCTGGTCAGTGGCTCGGCAACTGGGTGCAGCACCAGCTTGAGGTCCGCGTCGCTGCTTTTGATCCAATCCGCCAGGCTTACGGGCGTGTGGATCACTGGCAAGGTCGAACGGCCGCACTGCTCACAGGCGCTGATCGCTACCTGGCGCCAGTGGGCCAGGCGTTTGTCGGCACGCTCATCCTTCAGGCGCACTTCGCAGCGCTCGCTGACGATCGGCGTGATTTCGTTGGCGCCCAATTCGGTGGCCTTCTGAATCGCCCAATCCATGCGCTCGCCACGGGACAGGCCCTGACCGAGGTGGATGTGCAGCGACGACTCGGCCTGGCCGGGGAGGGCCTGATCGAGGCTGACGCGCACGGTTTTCTTGCCCACTTCCAGCAGCTGGCCGAGGTATTCCTGGCCACTGCCGTCGAACAGTTGCACAGCATCGCCAGCGGCCATGCGCAATACGCGGCCAATGTAGTGGGCCTGGGCCTCGGGCAGGTCGTGCTCGCCAAGGCTCAGGGGGGCGTCGATAAAGAAACGGGACAGTCTCATGGTTCTGCTCGGAAAGAAGGTTGGACATCGTGCCCCTGTGGGAGCGGCCTTGTGTCGCGAAAGGGCCGCAGAGCGGCCCCGTCAATGTCGCAGCGACGCTGAACCCGCGGCGACACAAGGCCGCTCCTACAAGGCAGTGCGATGGCTGTTCGGTCAGCCCGGATCGCGGAAATCCGGGTGGAAGTTGGCTGGCACGGCGACACTGACGCTGTCCCGGGTCGCGATATCGATGCCCTCAGTGGCGACTTCGGCGAGGAAGTCGATCTGTTCCGGGGTAATCACGTAAGGCGGCAGGAAGTACACCACGCTGCCCAGCGGGCGCAGTAACGCACCGCGGGTCAGGGCATGCTCGAACACCTTCAGGCCACGGCGCTCCTGCCACGGGTAGGCGACCTTGCCGGCCTTGTCCTGGACCATCTCGATCGCCAGAGCCATGCCGGTCTGGCGGATTTCCGCGACATGGGCATGATCGGCCAGGTGCGCCGTGGCGCTGGCCATGCGCGCAGACAACGCCTTGTTGGCCTCGATTACGTTGTCCTGCTCGAAGATATCGAGGGTCGCCAACGCAGCGGCGCACGCCAGCGGGTTACCGGTGTAGCTGTGCGAATGGAGGAACGCGCGCAGGGTCGGGTAGTCGTCGTAGAACGCCTGGTACACCGTGTCGGTGGTCACGCAGGCGGCCAGCGGCAGGTAACCGCCGGTCAGCGCCTTGGACAGGCACAGGAAGTCGGGGCGGATGCCGGCCTGCTCACAGGCGAACATCGTGCCGGTGCGGCCGAAACCAACGGCGATTTCATCGTGAATCAGGTGTACGCCATAACGGTCGCAGGCCTCGCGCAGCAGCTTGAGGTAGACCGGGTGGTACATGCGCATGCCGCCGGCGCCCTGGATCAAAGGCTCGATGATCACTGCAGCGATGGTTTCGTGATGCTCGGCCAGGGTCTGTTCCATGGCCTGGAACATGTTGCGCGAATGTTCTTCCCAACCCATGCCCTCGGGGCGTAGGTAGCAGTCCGGGCTAGGCACCTTGATAGTGTCGAGCAGCAACGCCTTGTAGGTTTCGGTGAACAGCGGCACGTCGCCCACCGACATCGCGGCAATGGTCTCGCCGTGGTAGCTGTTGGTCAGGGTGACGAAGCGTTTTTTTGACGGTTTGCCGATGTTCAGCCAGTAGTGGAAGCTCATCTTCAGCGCCACTTCGATGCACGAAGAGCCATTGTCGGCGTAGAACACCCGATCCAGCCCGGCCGGCGTCATGGCCACCAGGCGTTCGGACAGCTCGATCACCGGCTGGTGGCTGAAGCCTGCCAGGATCACATGCTCGAGCTGGTCGACCTGGTCCTTGATGCGCTGGTTGATGCGTGGGTTGGCGTGGCCGAACACATTGACCCACCAGCTGCTGACGGCATCCAGGTAGCGCTTGCCTTCGAAGTCCTCGAGCCACACCCCTTCGCCGCGCTTGATCGGGATCAGCGGCAGCTGCTCGTGGTCTTTCATCTGGGTGCAGGGGTGCCACAGGACCTTGAGGTCACGCTGCATCCACTGATCATTGAGGCCCATCGGCGCTTCTCCTGGCGTTACGGCTTGGTTTGACCGCGTAAGCCTAAGCAATGCCGGGAGGTAGAACAACCGCTGCGGCTCAATGGCGGCAGGTGCGGGTCCATTCGAGCTTGCGAATGTGGACGGTGCCGGCTTGAGAAGTGGAAATGGTCAGGCGCCGAAACGGCCCGGCCAGTAGCTGATGGTACGGTTGGGTGGAGATCGGGCCGGGCATGAACTCGGTAAACCCGCTGCCCGAAAGCGTGAGCCAGTAGAAGTTGCGCGGGGCCGGGGCGAAGGGGCCGGTGTCGTAACCATCGGTGTCCAGCAGCAATTGCACATCTTCGAAGTGCTGATCGCTGACCACGTAGTACTCGAGGCGAAGGCTCTCGACTTCCTGGCTGAAGGTGATCTCCACGTCACTCTGCTCGCCGATCACAAGCTCGGTACCCTCATCGCCCTTGAAGGCTTCATGAAAGCCCGTCCAGGAAGTGCCGTTCGAGCGGATGCTCAAGCCTGATGGCGTGAGCAGCGTCTGTTTGTGCGTAAGGAACTGCCGTTTGACGTGTGCGAAATGCTCCTCATAGATCATTCGCGGCTCCTTTTGTCGGATTTTTGGCCACCTTGCACCAGCATTGCGCAGGCCCGGGAGCCTTGGCTACTGGCAAAAATGCCAGTTGCCAAAGGCACTTGATGTCGCTGTGGTGGCAGGGTGCCCAGACCTGACGTATTCTTAACGCATAGTCTCTCGGGGCATTCCTGCCTCTTCCCATTTCTGTAACGTCAACTCGGAGTTCGCCATCATGGCTGCTGCTTGGGTGCGCCTGTGCGCGTTGGTATTGATCGGTGTGTCCAGCGGCGCCGCGCTGGCGAAGGACAAGACACCTTCGGCAATCGTGGTGGGTGGTGGCCTGGCAGGCCTGACGGCTGCCTACGAACTGCAGGACAAGGGCTGGCAGGTGACTTTGCTGGAAGCCAAGTCGGGCATGGGCGGCCGCTCGGGCCTGGCCACCAGCGAGTGGATCGGCAACAGCAAGGCCCAGCCGGTGCTCAACCAGTACCTCGACCGCTTCAAGCTGGAAACCCTGCCGGCGCCGGAGTTCGTCCGTACGCCGGGTTACCTGATCGACGGTGAATACTTCAGCGCCAGCGATCTGGCCACCAAACAGCCGGCCACCGCCGAGGCGCTCAAGCGTTACGAAAAAACCCTCGACGACCTGGCCCGGTCGATCGATGACCCGCTCAAGCCGCAGGCGACCAGCACGCTGTTTGCCCTTGACCAGATGAACGTGTCCACCTGGCTCGACAAGCTGCAGCTGCCGAGCACCGCGCGACAGCTGGTCAACCAGCAGATTCGTAGCCGCTACGATGAACCGTCGCGCCTGTCGCTGCTGTACTTCGCCCAGCAGAACCGCGTCTACCGCGGCGTCAGCGACCGTGACCTGCGTGCATCGCGCCTGCCGGGCGGCAGCCCGGTGCTGGCCCAGGCCTTCGTCAAACAGCTGAAAACGATCAAGACCAGCTCGCCGGTCACCGCCATCGTGCAGGACAAGGACGGTGTCACTGTCAAGGTCGGCAGCACCAGCTACCAGGCCGACTACCTGGTCATGGCCGTGCCTTTGCGGGCGCTGGCCAAGATCCAGATGACCCCGGGCCTGGACACCCAGCACGTTGCGGCACTGAAAGGCACCAACTATGGCTGGCGCGACCAGCTGATGCTCAAGTTCAAGCAGCCAGTGTGGGAAAGCCGCTCGCGCATGTCTGGAGAAATTTTCAGCAACGCAGGCCTGGGCATGCTGTGGATCGAGCCGGCGCTCAAGGGTGGCGCCAACGTGGTGATCAACCTGTCGGGTGACAATGCCCGCCTGTTGCAGGCATTCGGCGACAAGCAGATGGTCGACCAGGTACTGATCCGCCTGCATGCGTTCTATCCACAGGCCCGCGGTGCGTTCACCGGCTATGAGGTCAAGCGCTACAGCACCGACGCCGGCACTGGCGGTGCCTACCTGGCGTACGGCCCGGGGCAGATCAGCAAGTACTGGCGCCTGTGGGAGCGTCCGGTACAACGCATAACCTTTGCCGGCGAACACACCGATGCGCTCTACCCAGGCACCCTGGAAGGCGCCCTGCGCAGCGGCCAACGCGCCGCCAGCCAGGTGCAGGACCTGCTGGCCGGCAAGTCGTTCGACCCGGCCAAGGCTGTGCCGGTCGCGGCGGCAGCGGCAGCGGGTGTGGCGGCGAGCAAAGACAAGGGCGGGTTCTTCTCGAACATGTTTGGCGGCTCGTCCGACAAAGGTGATAAAGCCGACAACGCCCCTGCCAAGGCTGAACCGGTGAAGGCTGAAGACGCCAAGCAGGACAAGCCAGGGTTCTTCTCGCGCATGTTCGGCGGTGCGGACAAGCCAGAGGTGCAGACTGCGCCAATTGCCAAGGCCGAAGAAGTGGCGCCGGCGCCCGCTCCTGTAGCCGCTCCGGCGCCTGTGGTACCGGCACCGGTCGCCAAGCAAGAGCCTGTCAAGCCAGCGCCCAACAAGGCAGCACCGGCCAAGCATGCGCCAGCGCACAAGCCGGCGGCGAAGCAAGCGCACAAGCCTGTGGAGGCCAAGAAGGTTACCGCCAAATCGGAGCCTGCGAAGAAAGCCGTGTCCAACACCCAGGCCAAAGCCAACTGATGTGATGCCTGTACTGGCCCTATCGCCGGCTTGCCGACGATAGGGCCGCAGCTGACAACCTAGAATTACCCGCTATCGTTAATGTTTCCTTAATAGCAAACTCGCACACTAGCTATCGGATTTGTCGATAATCCAAAGCAATTTTTTCAGCTTTTATTCGATACGTTACGCGTTAGTCTGTGTACAGCTTTCACGGGGAAACACGTCATCATGCAACTGCGCAACTCATCTTCTCGCTACGGCGCGGTCAGCATTGTCCTGCACTGGGGCGTGGCGCTGGCGGTCTTCGGCCTGTTCGGCCTGGGCCTGTGGATGGTCGGGCTCGACTACTACAGCCCTTGGCGCAAATCCGGCCCAGACCTGCACAAGAGCATCGGCCTGGTACTGTTGGCAGTGATGCTGTTGCGTGTGCTGTGGCGCTTCATCAGCCCACCACCACCGGCACCGGCCAACCACGGGGCAGTTACCCGCGTGGCGGCCAAGCTGGGGCACCTGGCGCTGTACCTGGGCCTGTTTGCGGTGATGATCGCCGGTTACCTGATTTCCACCGCCGACGGTGTCGGTATACCGGTGTTCGGCCTGTTCGAGGTGCCGGCGCTGATCAGCGACCTGCCCGACCAGGCGGACCTGGCTGGCGTGGTTCATTTGTGGCTGGCCTGGGGGGTGGTGATTTTCGCCGTGCTGCACGGCCTTGCCGCCCTCAAGCATCATTTCATCGACCGTGACGCGACCCTGAGCCGTATGCTGGGCCGCAAAGCTTGACTCTCAACCTCAATTGCAAGGAATAGAAAGGATGTTGAAAAAGACTTTTGCCGCTCTGGCGCTCGGTACCGCCCTGTTCTCCGCTGGCCAGGCCATGGCAGCCGATTACAAGATCGACAAGGAAGGCCAGCACGCGTTCGTCGACTGGAAGATCAGCCACCTGGGCTACAGCTTCATCCACGGTACCTTCAAGGACTTCGATGGCGCCTTCACCTGGGACAGCGCCAAGCCTGAAGCCAGTAAAATCAATGTCGACCTGAAAACCGCCAGCCTGTGGTCCAACCACGCCGAGCGTGACAAGCACATCGCCAGCGCCGACTTCCTGGACGTGAAGAAGTATCCAAACGCCAAGTTCGTGTCCACCGCTGTGAAATCGACCGGTGACAAGACCGCCGACGTGACCGGTGACCTGACCCTGCACGGCGTGACCAAGCCCGTCACCTTCAAGGCCACCTTCAACGGTGAAGGCAAGGACCCGTGGGGCGGTGAGCGTGCTGGCTTCAACGCCACCACCACCCTCAACCTGAACGACTTCGGCATCAAGGGCCCGGGCGCCACTTCGCAGACCCTGGACCTGGATATCAGTCTCGAAGGTGTGAAGCAGAAGTAAGCCTCGCTTACGCAATAAAAAACGCCGCCCATTGGGCGGCGTTTTTTTGTGCAGCTCGGTTATGAGCCTTTGCGGGTCAGCAGCGCTGGGCGCTCACCGCGTGGGCGGCTTGGCAGGTCATCCAGCTGCTCAGGCGTCGGGTAACGATCGAGCTTGGACTCCTTGCGGATGATCACCGGCTGGTTTTGCGGCTCGCGCGAGCTGCGCACTGCCGGTTCCTGGCGCGATGCATCATCGCGACCGGCCGAGCGGTTGCGGCCGCCACCGTTGTTGTCGCGGCGTGCACCACCACCATTGTTGCTGCGGGGTGGGCGTTTTTCACCAGAGGCGCTGCGCGGCTGGCTGCCATTACGGCCTTGGCCACCACCGCTGTTGCTGCGTGGCGCGTTGGCCTGGCCGCCGGCACCGGCAGCAGCACCCGGGCGACGGTTGCGGCCCTGGTTCTTGGCGTTCTGGTACGGGCTGACGTAGTCGGCACGGTTACCGAAGTTATCCACTTCGTCGTCCAGAAACTCATCCGGGGCACGGTCGGCTGGAGCTTTCGGCGCGCTGTTCTGACCGGCTTGCTGCTGACGCGGTTTCTTGTCACGTGGCTTGCGCGGCTGTTGCTGCCTGTCGGCGGACTTTTCCTTGTCGGCAGGCTTGTCAGCAGCTTGCTGCTTGGCCTTGCCTTTATCCTTGCCTTTGTCCTTGCGGCCACCGTTGGCGTCTTTGCTGCCGTCGCCACGCGCCTGCTGGTTGCGACCACCGCGGCCGTTGCCCTGCGGGCGTTCGCGCACTTCTGGTTTTTCGGCTTCCACCTGGCTTGCGTCGAAGCCCATCAGGTCGCCATCAGCGATCTTCTGGCGAGTGACCCGCTCGATGCTCTTGAGCAGTTTTTCTTCGTCCGGCGCAACCAGCGAAATAGCCTCGCCCGAGCGCCCGGCACGGCCGGTACGGCCGATACGGTGAACGTAATCTTCCTCGACATTCGGCAGCTCGAAATTGACCACGTGCGGCAGCTGGTCGATGTCCAGGCCACGGGCGGCAATGTCGGTGGCGACCAGCACGCGCACGCTGTTGGCCTTGAAATCGGCCAGGGCCTTGGTGCGGGCGTTCTGGCTCTTGTTGCCGTGGATCGCAGCGGCGCTCAGGCCGTGTTTTTCCAGGTACTCGGCCAGGCGGTTGGCGCCGTGCTTGGTACGGGTGAATACCAGCACCTGTTCCCACGCACCCAGCGTGATCAGGTGCGCCAGCAGCGCGCGCTTGTGGCTGGCTGGCAGGCGGTAGACGCGCTGCTCGATCCGTTCGACCGTGGTGTTCGGGGGAGTGACCTCGATGCGCTCCGGGTTGTGCAGGAGCTTGTCGGCCAGGTCGGTGATGTCTTTGGAGAAGGTCGCGGAGAACAGCAGGTTCTGGCGCTTGGCCGGCAGGCGCGAAAGGACCTTCTTGACGTCATGGATGAAGCCCATGTCGAGCATGCGGTCGGCTTCGTCCAGGACCAGGATTTCAACGTGGGCCAGGTCGACCTTGCCTTGTCCGGCCAAGTCGAGCAGGCGCCCCGGGCAGGCCACCAGGACGTCGACGCCCTTGGCAATGGCCTGGATCTGCGGGTTCATGCCAACCCCGCCGAAAATGCAGGCGCTGACCAGCGGCAGGTCGCGGGCATACACCTTGAAGCTGTCGTGCACCTGAGCCGCCAGTTCGCGGGTCGGGGTCAGCACCAGCACGCGGGGTTGGCGTGGGCCATGGCGCTGGGATTTGTCGGGGTGGCCTGCCGGGAACAGACGCTCAAGGATCGGCAAGGCGAAGCCGCCGGTTTTACCAGTACCTGTCTGTGCGGCAACCATCAGGTCGCGGCCTTGCAACACGGCGGGAATCGCCCGCTGTTGCACCGGAGTCGGCTGGGTGTAGCCCGCAGCCTCGATAGCGCGGACAAGAGCCTCGGAGAGACCGAGGGAAGCAAAGGACATGGGCAATCCTGTTCTCGTGTGGGCTGGGCCCGTAGGGATGTTCTGCCTGGCGCGACGGGCATCGGAGGGATGCGATCGCGTCCGGTCCAGCTGGGCTTTCACTGCACATCCGGAAAACGGAGGGTGGACGCCAAGGGGGCGTCGATGCCGATCGGGATGCCTGTTGCGAGGCCGAGCGTCCGGGCGTGAGCCGGGCGGGAAGGCCCGAGTATAACAGAGCTATCGCGGCGTGCTGCTTTCCTGCTGCTCAACGGCGTCAGGAAGATGGCCGGGGTCGCCGATGTAGCGTTCGATTATCGCCAGGAATGCGGGCTCCTGCTTGAAGCGCCGCAGCTCTTCGGTAAAGGCCTGGGCCAACGCCTCGCGGCCAGGTTTGCGCGCCAGGCCCAGGTATTGCGCCTGCTGGCTGATCAGCAAAGGGAGTTCCTCGACCTGCTGCTCGAGGCCGAGCTGTCGGCGCAAATAGCGCCCGACCAGGCGATCAGTGACCAGCAAATCAATGCGCCCGAGCGCCAGTTTGCCGAAATTGGCTTCGTGGCTGGGTGCTGACTCTCTACGAAAACCGGAGGCTTCGTTGAATTCGGCGCCGTAGGCATAGCCTGGCGAGGTGCCCACGGTCAGGTTGCTGAGGTCGCTGAGCTGGCTGATGACGTGGCGGCGGCGGCTGGATTGGTACAGCACGAACTCGACGTCCGACATGGGTTCCAGCGGGTAGATCAGGTAGGCCTTGCGCGAGTCGACCATGAAGATGTCCATCACGCCGTCGGCCTGGCCCTGCTCGACCATGGCCAGGCATCGCTTCCAGGGCATGAACAGCCATTCCACCTCGACACCCAGGCGTTTGAACACTTCGGTGGTGACTTCGTAGTCGATGCCTTTTGCCTGCCCCGCATCCTGATACACATAAGGCGCCCAGTCGTCGCTGACCAGGCGCAGCCGTTCGCCCTGCGCCAACGGGCTCAGGCAGGCGAGCAGCAGGATGCAGAACAGGTAGGCGATGTGTGGCATGGCGCGAGATTACGCGCTCGGCCAGGGCAAGGCCAGTGAAGCCGCAGGGCTGTGCAGAGCCGAATCAGCGTTGAGATGCTTCAAGCAGATGCGCTTCGATATCCTTGCGCCGGGCACCCAGCGAAAGACGCAGGCCCGGGTGGCGCAGGCATTGGCGCAATTGCTCCGGCTCCATGCGGCCATATCGCGCATTGAGGTTCTCCAGCGCCTTGTCCCACCAGGCCGACGCGCAGGCGCGGTCGAACTCGTTGGGGTAGGGGTAGCTGCCATACAGCAATTCACGGGCGAATTGCCGCTCGCGGCTAGGCATGGTCAGGCTCAAGGCTTTGTAACCCAAGCGTTGCAGGGTAGGGGGGCGTGGCAGTTGATCGTTCACCAGCAGCACATCGGCGAGGGCAGCGGCGCTTAGCGGTTGTTCACCGTGTTTGCGCAGCCAGGCCTGGATCTTGGCGCGGAATTGAGCTTTGCGGCTCCAGTAGTGGTGGATCACGTCGGTGCATTCGGCCAATGCCAGCTTGCGATACGCCGCCACGGCCAGGCAGAACTCTTCCAGTGTGTAGGCCGAGCGGGCCAGCGGATGAAATTCGTCCATCAGGGCGACGGAGTGGTCCAGTACGCCTGCATCTTCGCGGGTGAGGCCAATCACGCCGGAGTTGACCAGCGGCATCTGGCAGTCAGCCAGGCCCCGAGCCTGCAGGATATTCAGCAGGTTCTTGTAAAGCAGGCACTTCTGATTTTCGCCGTAGCGCCCGCCGATCGCATTGCACAGCAGGTTGCCAGCCTTGACGCGCTGGAACAGCTGCAGCGGCGACTTGCGAAAGAACGTGTCGGTGTCGATCAGCACGGCCAGCGGGTGTTGCTGCAGCACTTGGCGCAACAGCACATGCTTGCTGCGGAAATGGTACCCGTGGGGCTGGTTCCAGGCTGTGCGCGTTGCCTCATCGAGGTGATGAACGGTAACTGGCAGCTGGCTGTAGGGTTGCGGGTTGTCGGTATAGACCTGGATATCCAGGGCCTCGCCAGCTGAGGTGCCCAGGTGGGCCAGGGCGCTGACGATACTGAAGCAGGCTTCCTGATGGTAGGTGGCCGGGCCGAAGGCCAGGTAGACCAGCTGGGGGCGCGAGAGCGTGAGAGGCTGCATGGCTGGCTAAACCCATTTGAACCAGAAAAAAATAAGGCCTTAGTCTATGACTAAAGCCTTAAGCATTTCTGAATGGGACTTTGCCAAAAAGTTTCAGCGAGGCAGCTTCAGGTTGTTCCAGATCGCCAGGCTCGCCTCGGCCTGGTTCAAGGTGTAGAAGTGCAGGCCTGGCGCGCCACCTTGCAGCAGTTGTTCGCACATGCGGGTGATCACTTCTTCACCGAAGGCCTGGATGCTGGCGGTGTCGTCGCCATAGGCTTCCAGCTGCTTGCGGATCCAGCGTGGGATCTCGGCGCCGCAGGCGTCGGAGAAACGCGCCAGCTTGCTGTAGTTGGTGATCGGCATGATGCCGGGCACTACAGGAATGTCCACGCCCAGCTTCTGCGCACGCTCGACGAAGTAGAAGTAGCTCTCGGCGTTGAAGAAGTACTGGGTGATGGCGCTGTCGGCACCGGCCTTGACCTTGTGCACGAAATTGCTCAGGTCGGCTTCGAAGTTGCGCGCCTGCGGGTGCATTTCCGGGTAAGCGGCAACCTCCAGGTGGAAGTGGTCACCGCTGTCCTGGCGGATGAACTCGACCAGGTCGCTGGCATAGCGCAGTTCGCCACTGGCCATGCCCATGCCCGACGGCAGGTCGCCACGCAGGGCGACGATGCGCTTGATGCCGGCCGCTTTGTACTGGGCCAGCAGGGCGCGCAACTCATCCTTGGTGTCGCCGACACACGACAGGTGCGGGGCGGCCGGCACCTTCACTTCGCTTTCCAGCTGCAGCACGGTGTTCAGCGTGCGGTCGCGGGTCGAGCCACCGGCACCGTAGGTGCAGGAGAAGAAGTCCGGGTTGCAGGCAGCCAACTGGCGGGCAACGCCCATCAGCTTTTCGTGACCGGCATCGGTCTTGGTTGGGAAGAATTCGAAACTGTAGCGGCGTTCTTGTGACATCTCTGTTTCCTCAGCTGCAAGCCAGGGCCGCAAGCTGCAAGTAAAAGCCAGGGCGGTGTGGGCCGGCCTGGCTTGGGCATCGATCAAGATTCAACGACTACAAGCGCCAGGCGGCATCCCCCTGGCGCTTGCCGCTTAGCTTAGTAGCGGTAAGCGTGCGGCTTGAACGGGCCTTCGACAGTCACGCCGATGTAGTCGGCCTGCTGCTTGGTCAGTTGAGTGACCACGCCGCCGAAGCCGCGGACCATTTCCAGGGCCACTTCTTCGTCGAGCTTCTTCGGCAGCACTTCAACGGTCAGGCGTTCGGCTTTCTTCTCGGCCGACAGGTCAGCGAACTTCTGCTCGAACAGGAAGATCTGCGCCAGTACTTGGTTGGCGAACGAACCGTCCATGATGCGGCTTGGGTGGCCAGTGGCGTTACCCAGGTTCACCAGGCGGCCTTCGGCCAGCAGGATCAGGTAGTCGTCGTTCTGCGGGTCGAAGTCGCCAGCGCCGGTGCGGTGGATCTTGTGCACCTGCGGCTTGACCTCTTCCCACGCCCAGTTCTTGCGCATGAAGGCGGTGTCGATCTCGTTGTCGAAGTGGCCGATGTTGCAGACCACGGCGCGCTTCTTCAGGGCCTTGAGCATGTTGGCGTCGCAGACGTTGACGTTACCGGTGGTGGTGACGATCAGGTCGATCTTGCCCAGCAGGGCCTTGTCGATGCTGGCTTCGGTGCCGTCGTTGATACCGTCGATGAACGGCGAGACCAGCTCGAAGCCGTCCATGCAGGCCTGCATGGCGCAGATCGGGTCAACTTCGGTGACCTTGACGATCATGCCTTCCTGGCGCAGGGACTGGGCCGAACCCTTGCCCACGTCACCGTAGCCGATCACCAGGGCTTGCTTGCCCGACAGCAGGTGGTCGGTGCCGCGCTTGATGGCGTCGTTCAGGCTGTGACGGCAGCCGTACTTGTTGTCGTTCTTGCTCTTGGTGACCGAGTCGTTGACGTTGATCGCCGGGACTTTCAGCTCGCCTTTGGCCAGCATGTCCAGCAGGCGGTGCACGCCAGTGGTGGTTTCTTCGGTAACACCGTGGACGCGGTCCAGCACGGCCGGGTATTTCTTGTGCAGCAGCTCGGTCAGGTCGCCGCCGTCGTCGAGGATCATGTTGGCGTCCCAAGGCTGGCCATCCTTGAGGATGGTCTGCTCCAGGCACCACTCGTACTCTTCCTCGGTTTCACCTTTCCAGGCGAAAACAGGAATGCCGGCGGCAGCGATGGAGGCAGCAGCCTGATCCTGGGTGGAGAAGATGTTGCAGGACGACCAGCGCACTTCGGCACCCAGGGCAACCAGGGTTTCGATCAGCACGGCAGTCTGAATGGTCATGTGGATGCAGCCCAGGATCTTCGCACCCTTGAGCGGCTGCTCAGCGAGGTACTTGCGACGCAGGCCCATCAGGGCAGGCATTTCCGATTCGGCGATGATGGTTTCGCGACGGCCCCAGGCGGCCAGGGAGATGTCGGCGACTTTGAAATCGGTAAAACCTGCAGGCGTGTTTACAGCGCTCATGAGAGCCTCCATTCGTAGTGTGCGAATGGGCGCCGTTGTGCGTTTGAGCGTCCGCGGGAGCGGACAACGCCCCATCCGAGCCTGACAGGGTGACCCTGCTGCAGCGCCCCTCGGGTGGGTGGCGGGCATGGCGCCGCTGTGGGCAGCCATGTGAAACGGCAGCGATTATAGCCTTGGCCGTGTGACACACCCAAGGCTTTCTGTCGATTAATCGCGACGATAGTCGATGTTCAATGGAGCGCCGGCGGCCGCTCTGCCATCATTACTCCACGTTAGCCAAGCAGGTCAGGAGTACAGATGAACTTTCACACCCGCAAATGGGTAAAACCCGAAGACCTCAACCCCAACGGCACCCTGTTCGGTGGCAGCCTGTTGCGCTGGATCGACGAAGAGGCGGCAATCTACGCCATCGTCCAGCTCGGCAACCAGCGCGTGGTCACCAAGTACATGTCGGAGATCAATTTCGTCAGTGCTTCGCGCCAGGGCGACATCATCGAGCTGGGCATCACCGCTACCGAATTCGGCCGCACCTCGATCACCCTCAAGTGCGAAGTGCGTAACAAGATCACCCGCAAGAGCATCCTGACGGTCGACAAGATGGTCTTCGTCAATCTGGGCGAGGATGGTCTGCCGGCGGCCCACGGGCGGACCGAGATCAAGTACGTCCAGGATCAGTTCCCAGACAGCGCGGTGGAGTAGGAAGTACTGGGGCCGCCAGGCGGCCCCGGGTTTTCATCAGGGTTGTGCACTGACCTTGCGCACCACCCGGCCGACACTCAGGCCCTGCACCAGGATCGACGACAGCACCACGATGTAGGTGATCGACAGCAGCAGGTCACGCTCCTCGCCCAGCGGCAGCGACAGCGCCAGCGCTACCGACACGCCGCCGCGCAACCCGCCCCAGGTCAGAACGCGGATGGTGCCCTTGGGCACGCTGCGCCAGCGGCGCAGCAGCAGAATCGCCGGGGCCACGGTCAGCAGCCGCGACAGCAGCACCGCCAGCGCCAGCACACCGCCTGCGGCAAGGTGCAGCCAGTTGAATGGCAGCAGCAACAGTTCCAGGCCAATCAGGGCGAACAGCAGGGCATTGAGCATGTCGTCGATCAGCTCCCAGAAGCCGTCCATGTAGCGACGGGTCATGTCGTTCATCGCCAGGTTGCGCCCCAGGTTGCCGATGATCAAGCCGGCCACGACCATCGCGATCGGCGCCGAAACATGCAGCTCATAGCACATCGCCGAACCGCCGATGACCAGCGCCAGGGTCAACATGACCTCGACCTGGTACTGCTCGACGCTTTTGATCATGCGGTAGGTGGCGTAGCCGATCAGGCCACCGAACACCACCCCGCCGATGGCCTCCCGGGCGAACAGAATCGCCGTGTCGGTAATGCTCGGGGTTTCGCCCAGCTGGATGATGCCGAGCAACACGGTGAACACCACAACCGCCGTACCGTCGTTGAACAGCGACTCACCAACGATGGTGGTTTTCAGCGGTTTGGAGGCGTTGGCGGTACGCAGTGCGCCCAGCACGGCGATCGGGTCGGTGGGCGAAATCAGTGCGCCGAACAGCAGGCAGTAGATCAGTGGCACCTGCCAGCCGAACATCGCGAACACCCAGTGCGACAGGTAGCCGATCACCACGGTGGCGATCAGCACCCCGATCGTTGCCAGCAAACCGATCGGCCAGCGGTAACTGCGCAGATCGCTGAGGTTGACGTGCAGCGCGCCGGCGAACAGCAGGAACGCCAGCATCCAGTGCATCAGCAGGTCATTGAAGTCGATCTGGTTCATCAGCCCTTCAACGCGTTCTTCCAGGCCAGGGAAGCCGATCAGGCTCAAACCCTGCAGCATCAGCGAGAACAGCAACGCCGTGACCATCACGCCGATGGCGGGGGGCAGGCCGATAAAGCGGTAATTGACGTAAGTGAGGAGGGTGGTCAGGCAGATAAACGCGGCAACTAATTCAAGCATCCCAGGTCCTGTAAAAATGGCTTCCAAGTCGTAACCCGAATGGCTCGGGCAGTTCTTTGATGACCTGGCGCGGGGTTCGGGACACAAGCTTTGACCGGATTCGTTCCAATCGTTCCCATGTAAGGGGGCTGCTGCGCAGCCCAATCGCCGGCAAGCCAGCTCCCACATGTACGGCATCAGCCTTGAAAGCGGCGCGGTCAATGTGGGAGCTGGCTTGCCGGCGATTGGGCCGCACAGCGGCCCCCGAACGCTATATATTCACAGCCATGAAAAGCCATAAGGACAAGAAGGCGTGTTGGCAACATCCCTGGTGCTGGTCGCCGCCCTGCTGCATGCGACCTGGAATACCCTGATCAAATTCAGCGGCGAGCGCTTGCTGGTGATCGCCAGTATGGACACGGTGGCGCTGGTGTTCGCAGTGCTGGCTGTGGCCTTCGTCGATGTGCCGCCGGCGGAGATATGGCCTTGGCTGATAGCCTCGGCGCTGGCCGAGCAGCTGTACCGCTACCTGCTGATCAAGGCCTACCGAGTGGGCGACCTGGGGCTGGTCTATCCTCTGATGCGCGGGCTGTCGCCGCTGGTGGTGCTGGGGCTGACGCTGGCGTTTGCCGGTGAGTCGCTCAGCCAGCAGCAGATCATCGGCATCCTGCTGATCCCGTGTGGCATGGCTTGCCTGTTGTGGCAGGGCGGCGGCGGTGACCGGCTGCCCTGGTCGATGCTGCCGGTGGTGGCGCTGATCGGCCTGTGCATCGGCTGCTACACCTGGTTCGACGGCCAGGCCGTGCGCTTGTGGGGTAAGCCGTGGGACTACCTGGTATGGCTGACCCTGCTCAGTGCCTGGCAATTCCCGCTGCTGGCCAGCGTGGCGCGGCGGGCACCGTTCGTGCTGTTTTGGCGAACGCAGTGGCGTTTGGGGCTGGCGGTAGGGTTTTGCGTGCTGTTCAGCTATGCGCTGGTGCTGTGGGCCATGCACCTGGGCTCGGTGGCCGAGGCGGCGGCCTTGCGTGAGTTGAGCGTGATCCTGGTGGTGCTGCTGGGTATGCGCTACCTCAAAGAACCTTTTGGCGGGCCAAGACTCCTAGCTTGCGGGCTGGTGCTGGCAGGCATGCTGGTGATGAAGCTCTAACCTCACGATTGATAGGAGTCCTGTCCAATGACCGTTGCCCTGTGGTGCATCCTGTTTGCCCTGCTCCTGCCGCCGCTTTGTGCATTGATCGCCAAGGTGAGCAGTGGCCGTTTCGGCATGAAGGACAATCACGACCCGCGTGCCTTCCTCGACACGCTGTCGGGCTTGCCACGCCGCGCGCATGCCGCGCAGCATAACAGCTACGAGGCGTTCCCAGCGTTCGCGGCGGCGGTGCTGGTGGCGGATATCGTCGGCAATGCCGAGCAGGTGACGCAGGACGTGCTGGGGGTGATGTACATCACCAGCCGCTTGCTTTACATCATCTGCTACCTGGCCGATTGGGCGGCCTTGCGCTCGCTGGTGTGGTTTGCCGGGTTGGCAATTATCGTGTCGTTCTTCGTGGTTTCCATCTGAAACCGCGTTGCCTGCTTCGCGAGTCCCACAGGGACAACACAGCCCTTCAGTACTGTGGTGTACCTGTGGGAACGGGCAAGCCCGCGAAGAATCCACCGCTGATCAAGGTACCTTAGGGACCTCAGGTAGTGGCTGGCCTTTAGGCCAGAGCATCCAGATCTGCCCCTGCTGCTTCATGTTCCCCGCCAGCTCGCCGGCTTCCGGCCCGGTGCCCCAGAACAGGTCGGCACGCACTTCACCCGCAATCGCCCCACCAGTGTCCTGCGCACCCACCGGGCGCACCACTGGCGAGCCGTCCGGGCGAGTGGTGGAAAGCCACAACAGGCTGCCCAGCGGAATCACCTTGCGGTCGATCGCCACGCTGTAACCGGCGGTGAGCGGTACGTTCAACGAACCGCGCGGGCCTTCGTTGCTGTCCGGGCGGGTGCTGAAGAACACGTAGCTGGGGTTGCTGGCCAGCAGTTCCGGTACGCGCTGTGGGTTGGCCTGGGCCCAGGCATGAATGGCACCCATGCTCACTTCTTCTTTTTTCAGCTGGCCCTGCTCCACCAGCCAGCGGCCGATCGGCCGGTAGGGGTGGCCGTTCTGATCGGCGTAGCCCAGGCGCAGCTGACGGCCGTCTTCCAGTTGCACCCGGCCCGAACCCTGGATCTGCAGGAATTGCAGGTCCATCGGGTCGGTCAGCCAGGCCAGCACCGGTGCCTTGACGCCGTTACGGTTGATCACTTCGGCAGTGTCGTATGGTTTGAGTACCCGGCCATCGAGGCGACCACGCAGGCGCTTGCCCTTCAGCTCGGGGTACACGCTGGCCAGGTCGACCACGATCATGTCTTCCGGGGGGCCGTAAACCGCCACAGGGTTGGTCGCCGATTGGCTCAGGCTGCCGGGGTAGACCGGCTCGTAGTAACCGGTAATCAGGCCGTTGGCATTGTTCTCGGCGGAGCGCAGACCATAAACCTGCAGATTCTGCTCAAGGAAGGTACGCACCTGGGCAGCGCTCGCCGTATCGCTGCCGGCGGCTTTGCAGGTAGCGGCCCACACTGGGTCGCGCTTGAGCTTCTCACAGCCGCTGCGCCAGGCGTAGAAACCGGCCAGCAGGTCTTCGTCGCTGACTGCGGGCAGGTCTTTCCAGGTGGCCGGGGCGTAGGTGGCGATGGCGTGGGGTTCGGGCTTGGCGCTTTCGCCGCCATTGCAGCCGGCCAGCAAGGCCAGGGCTGGCAGCGCCCAGGCGAGATGGCGCAGAGCAGATTTCATGGTTGAATCCTTGGCGGGCAGCAGATGAAACTTGCCCGTAGTGTTCGTATGGGTATTGGTCTTTGTCGGCCAGGCGAGGATACTGTTGGCCCTTCGAGCTGCCAATGTGACCGTGATGTTCAAATGTTTCACCGCCGTGCTGTTGATCAGCCTGTCCCTTGCGGCCTGCGACCGTGTCGATCCTAACTCACCCTTGGGGCAGCGCAAGGCGATCTTCAAGCAGATGCTCAAGACCAGCGAGGACATGGGCGGCATGCTGCGTGGGCGGTTGCCGTTCGATGGCGCCAGGTTCGCGGACGGCGCTGTGAAGCTCGATGGCCTGGCCCATGCGCCTTGGCAGCATTTCCCGCAGGTAAAAGACGATGGCGAGAGCAGTGCGCGGCCCGAAGTCTGGGAGCGTCAGGCGCGTTTCCACGACCTGGCGCAGGCGCTGGAAGGTGTAACGGGCGAATTGCTGGCAGTGACGCGCAAGCAGCCATTGGATGCGGCAATGCTCAAGGCACCGATGGACAAGGTCGAGGCAGCCTGCAAGGCCTGCCATACAGAGTTTCGTAACCACTGATGCTGCCCGCCAGCGGTTTGTGGGCCGCTGGCGGGCGCACGTGCCTGAAGGATCAGGTCACTTGTTCAGTTCGGCCTTGGCGGCTTCAAGTTCTGCCTTGGCCTCGGCCAGTTTATTTTCACGCTTGGTGATCTTGCTGCTATCGCCTTTCGCCTGGGCCTGCTTGAGGTCGGCTTCACGCTCTTTGACTTCCGATTCGGCCTTGCGCACTTTCTGTTCGCGCTCTTCCTTCAAGCCTTCATCGGTGCAGTGCTCGGTGTTTTCCTGCAGGGCTTTTTCCAGGCCGCGGATTTGGCCCGCATTATTGTGTGCCTTGGCGTATTGAAGCTGGTTTTCGATGGCGCTGCGCTTGGCGGCGCAACCGGTCAACCCCGGGGTGGGCTGAGCAGCCTGCACAGCGAAGGTGCTCAGGCCCAGAACTGCGAGCATGACTGCGGAAGAAATTAATTTCACAGGAGCCTCCTTGTAGGGGCAATGGCAGTAAGCGCTGCGATCCTGCCCCTTTCCTACAACTGAGTGAACCCTTAGACGGGCAAGTTCAGAAAAGTCCTACAAGCCAATTTGAGTGGCTGCTCGCTGTCAACGTTCCAGATCGTCGACCGCTTCCTGCAGTTCCTTTTTTGCCTCGGCCAATTTGTCCTTGCGCTTGTTGATGCGCTCCGGGTCGCCTTTTTTCATGGCCTTGTCCAGGTCCTTGGTGCGCTGGTTGACCTCGTGGCGCGCTTCGAGCACTTTCTGCTCGCGTTCTTTGCGCAGGCCGGCATCGGTACAGTTCGCGTCAACTTCGCCCAACGCTGTTTCCAGGCCAGCTTGCTGCTCGCTGTTGTTGTGAGCCTTGGCTTGCTCGATCTGCTCGCTGATCGCCTGGCGCTTGGCGGCGCAGCCGGTAAGGCCCGGTTGTTCTTCTGCGGCCTGGGCGGTTTGAACCCCAAAAGCGAGTGTTGCCAGCAGGAAAACAGTTGAAATACGTTTCATGAATAGCCTCCTAAACGGGGCGGGGCAGCAAAAAGTGGGGAAATCCTGCCTTGGTTTTGCCGATTTATAAACCCTTGTCGTTTTTTTCAGGCTGAGATTCAGGCATTCCCACGGGCATGCCCTGCCCGTGGGCTATTGCGAACGGGCATCTTGTGTCGCCTGAAAGCCGTCGAGCCCACTGTTCCCCAATCGTGTGGCGATGCCCTGAACATCGGCATTGGCGAAGAACGCCGCAAGTTGTCTGGCGCGTGTTGCGCCGATACCAGGCAAGGTTTGCCAATCGCTGGCAGACCGGGCGGCCAGGGCGGGCCAAGGCTCACCCCGCGGCACATGACCGGGCGCAGGCACGCCAAGCCCCTTCAGCCATTGGGCGAAAGGCCGGCTGCGGGCCATGGCGAAACTGCGTTGCAGTTGCAGGGCGGTGATCTCGCTGATGCCCGGCACTGTGGTCAGCTGCTCGGCATCGAGCACCAACCAATCCGTAAGCGACGTCACCAGGCCCGCCTGCACCAGCCGCCGCCAGGTGCCCGGGCCGATGCCCGGCATCGCCAGCCCTTGCTTGCCGCCCAGCCATACCAGGCGGGCGATGAACTGCTCCTCGCAACCTTCGCTGGCTCGCCAGCAACTGTGAGGGCCGAAGCGCCCGGCCTCGGGTGCCAACACGGGTTGGCGCTCGACTGCGCGGTGCAGCACCTGTTCGAACCGAGGAATGGTCAGCCCGGCCAGGCTGATGACCACCTGATCGCCCGGGCGAATGTCCAGCGTTTGCCAGCGGGCCAGGGAGCCCAGGCTGACCTGGCTGATACGGCGGTCGTCCAGTGTGACCGGCTGCAGCTTGAGCAGTGGCGTCACCCTGCCGGTGCGGCCGATGACAAAGCGCACCTCGCGCACTTGCGCCAACGCCTGGGCGAACGGGTATTTCCACGCGGCGATCCAGTAGGGCGCGTTGGCCTGCCAGCGATCGGCAGGGGGCCGGCTGTTCTGGCGCAGGATCAGGCCGTCCGTGGCGAAGGGCAGTGGCGTGCGGTACCAGTGCAAGCGCCACTGCGCGGCCTCTTGCGGGGTAGCGATGGGTGTGCTGTAACGCTCGCTGTCGGCAAACCCCAGGGCCGTGAGCTGTGTCAGGCGCTCGGCCTGGGTGGTCGGCCCTTGCGGCCAGTCCCAGACGAACAGCCCGATGCGTTCGCCCTGTTCGCGACCCAGGCGCTTGCGCGCCAGCAGGCCGGCGACGTTGCCACGGGCATTGGCGCTACCCGCCTGCACTTGTACATGCCCATCCAGGCGCAGGTACAGCTCGCCTTGCAGCACCAGGTCGAGCGCTTGCGGGAGTTGCCGGGTGATGCCTTCAAGGTCCTGGATGTGCCGGCTCCAGTCATGCCCCCGTACCCCATCGCCGCGGCTGAGCAGCCGTACCAGCCGGCCTTGGCGGTAAATCAGCGAGACAGCTACCCCATCGACCTTTGGTTGCACCCATACGCCAGTCTTGCCGGCCATCCAGCGGGCGACTGCCTGGGCGTCCGGCAGTTTTTCGACACCGGTGTGGGGAATGGGATGGGCAAGGGGGCCGCGTGAAGTGGCCAGGGAGTCCAGCCCGCCTTGGTGTGCGAAGCACCGCTGAAGGTGCAGGAGGCGCTGGCGGCTCTGGTCGTAGAGCGTGTCCGGCACCAGGGCTTCGCCCAGGCGATGGTAATGGTCGTCCCATTGGGCAAGGGTTTCACGCAGGTTGGCGAGTTCCACGTCGGCGCGGTCCGCTGACCATTCCGGGCAGTCGGATGCGTGGCTTGCGGGTGCAAGCAACAGCACCAGCATGAGCAGCATAACGGGCATGGCCAGCATCCTTGCGTGGCGGGGTGGAAGCATCAGCCTAGGCCGGTAAACCTGTCGATGCGCCGCGCAGTTGTCAGCCGATATGTCATGAAAAAGCCCCTGCCGATCACTCGGCAAGGGCTTTCATTTACCGCTGTAGAAAACTTACAGGCCGGCAGCGTCACGCAGCGACTGGGCGCGGTCGGTACGCTCCCAGGTGAAGGTGGTGAAGGTGTCGTCGCCGACAGTCTTCTGCTGCGGGGTACGGCCGAAGTGACCATAGGCAGCGGTTTCCTGATACATCGGGTGGAGCAGGTCGAGCATCTTGGTAATGGCGTACGGACGCAGGTCGAAGCACTCGCGCACCAACTGGATGATCTTGTCGTCGGAAACCTTGCCGGTGCCGAAGGTGTTGATCGAGATGGAGGTCGGCTGGGCGACGCCAATGGCGTAGGACACCTGAATCTCGCAACGCTCGGCCAGGCCTGCAGCGACAATGTTCTTCGCCACGTAGCGGCCGGCGTAGGCAGCGGAACGGTCGACTTTCGATGGGTCCTTGCCGGAGAACGCGCCACCACCGTGACGGGCCATGCCGCCGTAGGAGTCGACGATGATCTTGCGGCCGGTCAGGCCACAGTCACCCACCGGGCCACCGATGATGAAGTTGCCGGTCGGGTTGATGTGGTACTGGGTGCCTTTGTGCAGCAGTTCAGCCGGCAGGGTGTGCTTGACGATCAGCTCCATCACCGCTTCCTGCAGGTCTTTCTGCGAGACCTCAGGGTTGTGCTGGGTGGACAGGACGATGGCGTCGATACCGACGACCTTGCCGTTCTCGTAGCGGCAGGTGACCTGCGACTTGGCGTCCGGGCGCAGCCACGGCAGCAGGCCGGATTTGCGCGCTTCGGCCTGGCGCTCGACCAGGCGGTGCGAGAAGCAGATCGGCGCCGGCATCAGCACGTCGGTTTCGTTGCTGGCATAGCCGAACATCAGGCCCTGGTCGCCAGCACCCTGGTCTTCCGGCTTGGAGCGATCGACGCCCTGGGCGATGTCCACCGACTGCTTGCCGATGATGTTCATCACGGCGCAGGTGGCGCCGTCGAAGCCGACGTCCGAGCTGTTGTAGCCGATGTCGATGATGACTTTACGCACCAGTTCTTCCAGGTCGACCCAGGCCGACGTGGTGACTTCGCCGGCGATGATGGCGACACCGGTCTTGACCAGGGTTTCACACGCCACGCGGGCGTATTTGTCCTGGGTGATGATGGCATCCAGGACCGCGTCCGAAATCTGGTCGGCGATCTTGTCCGGATGCCCTTCGGACACGGACTCGGAGGTGAAAAGGGAGTATTCGCTCATCTCGACGGGTTCCTAAAATTTACCGATGGTGTGTGTCGCCAGCCGTCCGCTGAAAATGGCGGACCTGGATCTGGAAACCGTTACGCAAGCCCACATAGAGGCTGTCCCCCGGGGCCAGCCCGGCTGCATTGGCCCAACGGGCCAGGTCGTCCTGTTCAAAGCCAAGCCAGAGGTCGCCGCAGGCTTCCCGCGCCCAACCCTGGTCATGGCTGCACAGTTCGGTGACCAGCAGGCTGCCGCCCGCTTTCACCCGTTTGGCCAGCAGGCGCAAGGCCTGGGCCGGGTCGCTGAAATGGTGCAGGACCATGTTCAGCACTACGCAGTCGGCTTCCACATCCGTTGCACCCAGTGCATCGGCCAACTGCAGGTTTACATTATCCAGGCGTTCGCGCTCGCACACCTGGCGCGCCAGCTCGAGCATGGTCGGGCTGTTGTCCATGGCTGTGACAGCGGCAAAGCGCCGGGCCAGGTCAGGCAGGAAACCGCCGTCGCCGGGGCCGACTTCCAGCGCGCTGGCGGTCGGCTCGAAATTCAGTGTGTCGAGCAACGCCAGCAGGCTTTCGCGGTATTGCGGCAGGCCTGCGATCAGGTCCTGCTGGGCGCGGAACTTCTCCTCCACGCGCAGGAAGAAGTCCTGGCTGGTGGCGGCGCGGCGTTGCTGTACCTGGGCGATGCGTGCCTGGACGTCCTGCGGCAAGCTCAGGTCATCGACCTCTTCGAGCAACGCCGTGTGCAGTCGCCCGCCTAGGCGGTGGCTGTCGGGCAGGGCGCGACGGTAGAAAATCGCGTTGCCTTCACGGCGCGTGGCCACCAGCTCGGCCTGGGCCAGCACTTTGAGGTGGTGGCTCATGCCCGACTGGCCGATGTCGAAGATCTGCGCCAGCTCCAGCACGCCGAAAGAGTCACTGGCCAGGGCGCGCAAGACATTCAGGCGCAACTCGTCGCCACTGGCCTTGCACAGGGCGGCCAGGGTGTCGCTTTGCTGAGGGATGGTTTGCGCACGCAGGTTCATGACGCGGCAGTCTAGACAGGCATCGCTGCCCTAGCAAGGCCAATATCAAAAAGTTTTGATATTGCCTGATGGGCGGGTGGGTGCACCGGGTTTTCCGCCGCATTGACAGCCAATCACGGGAAAAACGCCCAAGTGTGGCCATCCGTCATTGCCCCCAGCCCCCCAGTGGGCGAAAATAGCCGCCTTTTTCGTAACACCACCTATTCAAGCCCAGGAGATAAGCGATGCCCAGCCGTCGTGAACGTGCCAACGCCATTCGTGCCCTTAGCATGGATGCCGTGCAAAAGGCTAACAGCGGCCACCCAGGTGCCCCTATGGGCATGGCGGATATCGCTGAAGTGCTTTGGCGCGACTACATGAAGCACAACCCGAGCAACCCGAGCTTCGCCGACCGCGACCGCTTCGTGCTGTCCAACGGCCACGGTTCGATGCTGATCTACTCGCTGCTGCACCTGACCGGCTATGACGTCACCATCGATGACCTCAAGTCGTTCCGCCAGCTGCACAGCCGCACCCCGGGCCACCCGGAATTCGGCTACACCCCGGGTGTCGAGACCACTACCGGCCCACTGGGCCAAGGCCTGGCCAACGCCGTGGGCTTTGCCCTGGCTGAAAAAGTACTGGGCGCCCAGTTCAACCGTGACGGCCACAACATCGTCGACCACAACACCTATGTGTTCCTGGGCGACGGCTGCATGATGGAAGGCATCTCCCACGAAGTCGCCTCGCTGGCCGGTACCCTGGGCCTGAACAAGCTGGTCGCCTTCTATGACGACAACGGCATCTCCATCGACGGTGAAGTGGAAGGCTGGTTCACCGACGACACGCCGAAGCGTTTCGAGTCGTACAACTGGCTGGTGATCCGTAACGTCAACGGTCACGACGCCGACGAGATTCGCACCGCCATCGAGACCGCGCGCAAGAGCGACCGTCCGACCCTGATCTGCTGCAAGACCATCATCGGGTTCGGTTCGCCGAACAAGCAGGGCAAGGAAGACTGCCACGGTGCTCCGCTGGGCAACGACGAAATCGCCCTGGCCCGCAAAGAGCTGAACTGGAACCACGGGCCGTTCGAAGTGCCTGCCGACATTTATGCCGAGTGGGATGCCAAGGACGCTGGCGCCAAGGTCGAAGCCGAGTGGAACAAGCGTTTCGACGCCTACGCCGCTGCCTTCCCTGAGCTGGCTGGCGAACTCAAGCGCCGCCTGAGCGGCGAGCTGCCGGCCGACTTCGCTGAAAAGGCCGCGGCCTACATCGCTGAAGTCGCTGCCAAAGGCGAAACCATCGCCAGCCGCAAGGCCAGCCAGAACACCCTGAACGCCTTCGGCCCGCTGCTGCCGGAGTTGCTGGGCGGTTCGGCCGACCTGGCCGGTTCCAACCTGACCCTGTGGAAAGGTTGCAAGGGCGTCAGCCATGAAGATGCCAACGGCAACTACATGTACTACGGCGTGCGCGAGTTCGGCATGACTGCCATCATGAACGGTGTCGCCCTGCACGGCGGCCTGGTGCCTTACGGCGCTACCTTCCTGATGTTCATGGAATACGCCCGCAATGCTGTGCGCATGTCCGCCCTGATGAAGCAGCGCGTGATCCACGTCTATACCCACGACTCCATCGGCCTGGGCGAAGACGGCCCGACTCACCAGCCGATCGAGCAGCTGACCAGCCTGCGCAGCACGCCGAACCTGGACACCTGGCGCCCAGCTGACGCCGTTGAATCGGCGGTTTCCTGGAAGCACGCCCTGGAGCGCAAGGACGGCCCTTCGGCGCTGATCTTCTCGCGTCAGAACCTGCAGCACCAGGACCGCGACGCCCAGCAGATCGCCGACATCGCCCGTGGCGGTTACGTGCTGAAAGACTGCGCTGGCGAGCCTGAGCTGATCCTGATCGCCACCGGCTCCGAAGTGGGCCTTGCCGTTCAGGCGTTCGACAAACTGACCGAGCAGGGCCGCAAGGTTCGCGTCGTGTCGATGCCGAGCACCAGCGTGTTCGACGCCCAGGACGCCGCCTACAAGCAGTCCGTACTGCCGCTGGAAGTCGGTGCGCGCATCGCCATCGAAGCCGCCCACGCTGACTTCTGGTACAAGTACGTCGGCCTGGAAGGTCGTATCATCGGCATGACCACCTACGGTGAATCGGCTCCGGCCAGCGCACTGTTCGAAGAGTTCGGCTTCACCCTGGAAAACATCCTGGGTACCGCCGAAGAGCTGCTGGAAGACTGATAGAGGCAAAGCGAGGGCCCCTGGCCCTCGTTCGCGGCACAAGGCCGCTCCCACAGGATCTGCATACGCCGCAGTACCCTGTGGGAGCGGCCTTGTGCCGCGAATGGGCCGCATGGCGGCCCCTTTCAACCGACGGATTTCACGAGCCACCTATGCCCCACCCGCGTCCCTACAAAGTTGCACTCAACGGTTACGGCCGCATCGGCCGCTGTGTCCTGCGCGCACTGTTCGAGCGTGGGGCAAAAGCCGGCTTCGAGATCGTTGCACTGAACGACCTGGCCGACCAGGCCAGCGTGGAATACCTGACACGTTTCGACTCTACCCACGGCCGTTTTCCCGGCGAAGTGAGGGTCGACGGCGATTGTCTGCATATCAGCGGTGACTGCGTGAAAGTCTTGCGCAGCGCCACGCCCGAGGGCGTCGACTGGGCGGCCCTGGACATCGACCTGGTGCTGGAATGCTCCGGCGCCTACAACACCCGCGCCGACGGCCAGCGCTTCCTCGACGCCGGCGCACCGCGCGTGCTGTTCTCGCAGCCCATGGCCAGCGAGGCCGATGTAGATGCCACGGTTGTCTACGGCATCAACCAGGCGTGCCTGACCGGCAACGAGCGTCTTGTCTCCAACGCCTCCTGCACCACCAATTGCGGCGTGCCGCTACTGCGGGTGCTGGACCAGGCGTTCGGCATCGAGTACGTGCAGATCACCACCATCCACTCGGCGATGAACGACCAGCCGGTGATCGACGCCTATCACCACGAAGACCTGCGCCGCACCCGCTCGGCCTTCCAGTCGGTGATCCCGGTGTCCACTGGTCTGGCGCGTGGCATCGAGCGCCTGCTGCCGGAACTTGCCGGGCGAATCCAGGCCAAAGCGGTACGTGTGCCCACCGTCAACGTCTCGTGCCTGGACATCACCCTGCAGACCGCCCGCGATACCAGCGCGGCAGAGGTCAACCGGGTATTGCGCGAGGCGGCGCTGGACGGCCCGCTGAAAGGCTTGCTGGCCTATACCGAGCTGCCCCACGCCAGCTGTGATTTCAACCATGACCCGCATTCGGCCATCGTCGATGCCAGCCAGACCCGCGTCTCAGGCCCACGCCTGGTGAACCTGCTGGCCTGGTTCGACAACGAATGGGGTTTTGCCAACCGTATGCTCGACGTTGCCGAACATTATCTGCACGTCGTTCACCCAACCCGCAGCAAACAGCCCTGAAGGACTGCATTCATGACCGTGTTGAAGATGACCGACCTCGACCTGCAAGGTAAACGCGTACTGATCCGCGAAGACCTCAACGTGCCTGTAAAGGACGGTGTGGTAACCAGCGATGCGCGTATCCTCGCTGCGCTGCCGACCATCAAGCTGGCCCTGGAGAAGGGCGCGGCGGTAATGGTCTGCTCGCACCTGGGCCGCCCGACCGAAGGCGAGTTCTCGGCCGAGAACAGCCTCAAGCCGGTTGCCGACTACCTGAGCAAGGCCCTTGGCCGCGACGTGCCGCTGGTCGCCGATTACCTCGACGGTGTCGAGGTCAAGGCCGGTGACCTGGTGCTGTTCGAGAACGTGCGTTTCAACAAGGGCGAAAAGAAGAACGCCGACGAACTGGCGCAGCAGTACGCTGCCTTGTGCGACGTCTTCGTCATGGACGCGTTCGGTACTGCCCACCGTGCTGAGGGTTCGACCCATGGCGTGGCCAAGTTCGCCAAGATCGCTGCTGCCGGCCCGCTGCTGGCCGCCGAACTGGACGCCCTGGGCAAAGCCCTGAAGGCCCCGGCCAAGCCGATGGCTGCCATCGTTGCCGGCTCCAAGGTTTCCACCAAGCTGGACGTGCTCAACAGCCTGAGCGCGGTGTGCGACCAACTGATCGTCGGTGGCGGCATCGCCAACACCTTCCTGGCCGCCGCTGGCCACCCGGTTGGCAAGTCGCTGTACGAGCCTGACCTGGTCGAGACCGCCAAAGCCATCGCCGCCAAGGTCAGCGTGCCGCTGCCCGTCGACGTGGTGGTCGCCAAGGAATTCGCCGAAAGCGCCGTAGCCACCGTCAAGGCGATCGCCGACGTTGCTGCCGACGACATGATTCTGGACATCGGCCCACAAACCGCAGCCAACTTCGCCGAGCTGCTGAAGTCGTCGAAGACCATCCTGTGGAACGGCCCGGTCGGCGTGTTCGAGTTCGACCAGTTCGGCAACGGCACCCAGGTATTGGCCAAGGCCATTGCTGACAGCGCCGCGTTCTCCATCGCCGGTGGTGGCGATACCCTGGCTGCCATCGATAAATATGGCGTCAGCAAGGATATCTCCTACATTTCCACCGGTGGCGGTGCGTTCCTCGAGTTCGTCGAAGGCAAGGTACTGCCGGCGGTGGCGATCCTGGAAGAGCGGGCCAAAGCCTGACAATGGCGGCGCCTGGCAAAGGGAGCGACCTGATGGTCAAGCAATTGCCTGTGATGATCCTGGCCGGCCTGCTGAGCGCTTGCTCCGGCAGCCCGTCCTCGGCCGATGACCCGGCGCAGCCGCCCAAGGGCGGTTGCTACCAGTCCGAGTGGCAGGCCGAAACCGTGCCGGTCATCAGCAAGCGCGTGGGCCCGGAAGGCCTGGAAAAGTATGACGAAGACCACCAGCGCAAGGCGCCAGGCTGCCCTTGAACCGATGCGCTTCGTCGGAGCAGGCAACCAAGCGACCGTTGTGTGGTCATCTAGAGGATATGCAATGAAAGCGCTGATGGCCTTGATGGCCCTGGCGACACTGGCAGGATGCTCGCTGCTGCAGCCGGCGCAACCCGCCCCGGCAGACAACTGGACCCGTTGGGTCTGCGACAGCCAGGCCGATGTGCTGTGGCGCTACGCTGACGCGCAGCAGGATTCGGTCGACGTTCGCCTCGGCGGCGGCGACCAGGTGTACCGGCTCAAGTCCGAGCCGAGCGCGTCGGGCGCGATGTACAGCGATGGCGTGCTGGCCTTCCACACCAAGGGCGATGAAGGCCTGGTGTACTGGGTGGCAACCAACGACCTGATTGGGCGGGGCTGCAAGGCACCGTGACTGGCCGGGCCGCGCTGGTGGCCCACACTACTTGAACAGCAACCGCCCCTGCGGCAGGCTTGCACGAAACAAAACGACGCTTGTCGGGAGAGAGATACACAATGGCACTCATTAGCATGCGCCAGATGCTGGACCACGCCGCCGAGTTCGGTTACGGCGTTCCGGCTTTCAACGTCAACAACCTCGAGCAGATGCGCGCCATCATGGAAGCGGCTGACAAGACCGACTCCCCAGTGATCGTCCAGGCCTCGGCCGGTGCCCGCAAGTACGCTGGCGCGCCGTTCCTGCGCCACCTGATCCTGGCCGCCATCGAAGAATTCCCGCACATCCCGGTGTGCATGCACCAGGACCACGGCACCAGCCCAGACGTCTGCCAACGCTCCATCCAGCTGGGCTTCAGCTCGGTGATGATGGACGGCTCGCTGGGTGAAGACGGCAAGACCCCGACCGACTACGACTATAACGTCCGTGTTACCCAGCAGACCGTTGCCATGGCGCACGCCTGCGGCGTTTCGGTGGAAGGCGAGCTGGGCTGCCTGGGTTCCCTGGAAACCGGCATGGCCGGTGAGGAAGACGGCATCGGCGCCGAAGGCGTGCTGGACCACAGCCAGATGCTGACCGACCCTGAAGAAGCTGCCGACTTCGTCAAAAAGACCCAGGTCGATGCCCTGGCAATCGCCATCGGTACCAGCCACGGTGCCTACAAGTTCACCAAGCCGCCTACCGGTGACGTGCTGGCGATCGACCGCATCAAGGAAATCCACAAGCGCATCCCCAACACTCACCTGGTGATGCACGGTTCGTCCTCGGTACCGCAAGAGTGGCTGGCGATCATCAACCAGTACGGCGGCGACATCAAAGAGACCTACGGCGTACCGGTTGAAGAAATCGTTGAAGGCATCAAGCACGGCGTGCGCAAGGTCAACATCGACACCGACCTGCGCCTGGCCTCCACCGGTGCCATGCGTCGCCTGATGGCGCAGAACCCGAGCGAGTTCGACCCGCGCAAGTTCTTCGGTGAAACCGTCAAAGCCATGCGTGACGTGTGTATCGCCCGTTACGAAGCCTTCGGCACCGCCGGCAATGCCTCCAAGATCAAACCGATCTCCCTGGAAGGCATGTTCCAGCGTTACCTGAAAGGTGAGTTGGCCGCCAAGGTCAACTGATCGTCAGGCAACTACAAGAAACCCGCAGAGATGCGGGTTTTTTTATGCCTGCCGTTCCGGCAAACGACCATTAGTCGGCTACCCTTCATTTTAATCATTGATAGCGTTCTGATTGCATTGCGTGTTACCCCCTCATGACTAGAGTGGTAGTCGGATCCAATTGCAAGTTGAAGTCGGTCATACAAGAGAAAGCAGCATGGATGGCGCTTACCCTGAACCGTTGGACGGCAAGTCAGTTCTCCTGGTGGTAGACGATTACCCCGAGAACCTCATAAGCATGCGAGCCCTGTTGGCCCGCACGGATTGGCAGGTGTTGACCGCAAGCTCAGGTACGCAAGCCTTGAGTGCCTTGCTGGAGCACGATGTCGACCTGGTGCTGCTCGACGTGCAGATGCCGGAAATGGACGGCTTCGAGGTCGCCCGGCTCATGCGTGGCAGCCAGCGTACCCGGCTGACGCCGATCATTTTCCTCACCGCCAACGAACAGTCCGATGCTGCCGTGCTCAAGGGCTACGCCAGCGGCGCGGTGGATTACCTGTTCAAGCCGTTCGACCCGCAAATCCTCAAACCCAAGGTGCAGGCGCAACTGGACCAGCAGCGCAACCGGCGCATGCTGCAGCAGCTGACCCGCGAGCTGGAGGCTGCCAGGGCGTTCAATGCTTCGATCCTGGAAAACGCCGCTGAGGGCATCCTGGTAGTCGATGCCTTCGGTACCATCAGCTTCGCCAACCCGGCTATTTCGCGGCTGCTCGAAGCACCGGTCGAGCAATTGCAAGGTGCTCATCTGCTCGACTTGGTGCAGTTGCCCAATGCCACCCTGTGGAGCGAATCCGACTTTCACCAGGCCTACCAGGCACGGCGAATATCCCGCGTGCATGATGCCCATTTACGCACGGTAGCCGGCCATCTGATGCCAGTAGCGCTTTCCTGCGCCCCGCTGCCTGCCGATCAACAGGCGATGGTGGTGACGGTGCTGGACATGTCGGTGGAGCGCAACCTGCACCAGCAACTCGAGTACCAGGCAGTGACCGACCCGCTCACTGGGCTGTTCAATCGGCGAGGCTTCTATCAGGCCGCGGAAGGGGTACTGCTGCGCAACGAGCGCTCGGACAAGACCCAGGCGCTGATGTACATGGACCTTGATGGTTTCAAGCGGATCAATGACACCCTCGGCCACGAGGCGGGGGACCGGGTATTGCGCTGGGTGGCCGAGCAGCTCAAGGACTGCCTGGGCAGTGAGGCCCTGCTGGCACGCATGGGCGGCGATGAATTCACGGCGTTGTTCGATAACCTGCCGTATCCGGAACAAGCCGGGCGCCATGCCGAGCAGTTGCTCGAGCGCGTGTCGGTGCAGCAGCAGGTAGATGGCATGGACGTCTGCCTGGGCGTGAGTATCGGCATTGCCACCTACCCGGACTGCGGCGCCAATGTCGAAGGCTTGCTGCGTGCTGCCGATGCGGCAATGTATGCGGCCAAACAGGCCGGGCGCCACCAGTACCGCTTTTACGATCAGGAGCTCAATGGCCGGGCACGCTCGCGGCTGATGCTTGAAGACAGCGTGCGCAACGCCGTCGAGGCCCGTGACTTCAGCATGGTGTACCAACCTCAGGTCGCTTTTGCCGACGGCCGTCTGCGTGGCTTCGAGGCCTTGCTGCGCTGGCAGCACCCCAGCGTCGGCGATGTGCCGCCGGGGCTGTTCATCCCGCTGCTGGAAGAGGCCCGGCTGATAAACCGCCTGGCCGGCTGGATCTACCGTCAGGGCGCGGCGCAGCGCCAGGCCTGGTGCGAGCGGTTCGCCCCGGACCTGGTGTTGGGGATCAGCCTGAGCCGCGCGCAGTTCACCATGCCCGGCCTGGTCGATGAGTTGCAGCGGGTGATCCAGGAGTACCAGCTCAACCCCGCGCAATTGGAAGTCGAAGTTGCCGAAACGTCGTTGATGTACAACATCGACACAGCGATCAAGCAGATCCACCGCCTGCGCGAATTGGGCGTGCGCGTGGCGCTGGACGACTTTGGTGCGGGTGACTGCTCGCTGCGTATGCTGCGGGACCTGCCAATCGATACCTTGAAAATCGACCGGCATCTGGTAGCGCGCCTGCCCGATTCGGCGGCAGACGCTGCCTTGGTACGATCCGTCATCGGCCTATGCGCCGACTACAACGTCACGGTCATCGCCGAGGGCGTTGAAACCGCGTCCCAGGCTGCGTGGCTGAAAGCAAACGGTTGCGCCTACGTGCAGGGTTTTTTGGTCGCCTACCCGATGACGGCTGCGGATGCCAGCGGCTTCCCGGCGATTTTTCCCTGGCCGCGGCGTTGATTGGCTAGAATCGCCGTTCGTTACGCCGAATGCAGTGCCATGACCGTATTACGCTATTTGCAAGCCTACCCGCCGCACCTGCAGGAGCAGGTGCAGCAGATGATCGACAGCGACCGCCTGGGTGACTACCTGCAGCGCCGCTACCCTGGCCGCCATGACGTGCAGAGCGACAAGGCGCTGTACGGCTACGCCCAGGAGCTGCGCCAGCAATACCTGCGCAGTGCGCCAAGCCTGGACAAGGTGCTGTTCGACAACCGCCTGGACCTGACCCACCGTGCCCTGGGCCTCAACACTGCGGTGTCGCGGGTGCAGGGCGGCAAGCTCAAGGCGAAGAAGGAAATCCGTATCGCCTCGCTGTTCAAGGACGCGGCACCGCAGTTTTTGCGCATGATCGTGGTGCACGAACTGGCGCACCTGCGCGAGCGCGACCACAGCAAAGCGTTCTACCAGCTCTGTCAGCACATGGAGCCGGATTACCATCAACTGGAATTCGACCTGCGCGTCTACCTGACCTATCGGGAGCTGCCGGGTAACCTGTAAGGATCACGCAGCATGGATGTGAGCAAGACCAAGAGCAGTTTCTATCGCCGCTTGTATGTGGCCTGGTTGATCGACAGCCAGACCGCCACCAGCGTGCCGGCGCTGATGGAAGCCACCGGCATGCCGCGCCGCACGGCCCAGGACACCATTGCTGCATTGGCCGACCTGGACATCGTCTGCGAGTTCGAGCAGCAGGAAGGTGCGCGCAACCATGCCGGGCATTACCGCATTCATGACTGGGGGGCGATCGACAAGCAGTGGATCATCCGGCATCTGCGGCAGATCAGGGACGTGCTCGGTTACCCGTGAGCATCAGCGGATTGTCGAGCGCCACGAACGGGCCAATGCCGCGAAGCTGCCGGGCCAGGCACTAAAACCCTCAGGCCGGTGCACCCTCTTTGATCAAATGCGCCGCCAATGTCCGCAACGGCCCCAGCTGTCGGCAGATCAACGCCAGCTGGGTCTGCACCAGGCGCTGATGTTCATCCAGCTCCTCTGGCATCTGTTCCAGCGCATTGGCCAGGTTCTCTTCGGCGTCACTGTGGATCGCCACCGGCAAGCGCGCCGCCAGGCCGTTGGCGATTTCATCCAGGCTGTTGGCCAGGCTCTGCCCTGCGCCATCGATCAATTGCTCCTGAACTTCGGCCGGCAGCGCGGTATCACGGTGCGCGCCAAGCCCCGAGAGGTAGCTGAGCAAGGTGTGTGACAGCACCAGGAAGCGGAAGCCTACATCTGCCTCCTTACGGAAATGCCCAGGCTCCATGAGCATGTTGGCCAATGTGGTAGACAGCGCGGCGTCGGCGTTGTGGGCGTTGCGCCGGGCCAGGCGGTAGGCGAGGTCGTCGCGCTTGCCGTGGGCGTACTGCTGCATGATCTGGCGCAGGTACACGCTGGCGCAGGCCAGGGTATTGGCCAATGCCTTGTTCAGGCGCCGGCCCTGCCAGTCGGGGAGGAACAGGAACACCGCGAGGATGGCGATCAGGCTGCCCACCAGGGTATCGAACAGCCTCGGCAGGAACAGGCCATAGCCATCGCCGATCTGGTTGAAGCAGAACAGTACCATCAGCGTGATCGCCGCCGTGGCCAGGGTATAGCGGGTGGTGCGGTTGACGAAGAACACCACTCCGGCGACCACGGCGAACAGCGACTGGATGACCGGGTTGGGGAACAGGTCGAACAGCGCCCAGCCCACCGTCAGGCCGATCGCCGTGCCGAACACGCGCTGCACCAGCTTGCGCCGGGTGGCGCCATAGTTCGGCTGGCACACGAAAAGCGTAGTGAGGATGATCCAGTAGCCTTGTGTCGGGTGGATCAGGTGCACCATGCCGTAGCCGATCGACAGCGCCAACGGCAGGCGCAGGGCGTGGCGGAACAGCAGCGAAGTGGGCGTCAACTGTGTGCGCAGGCGGGTCCAGACGTCCTTGAAGTTTCGCGGTGAGCGGTCGAGCAGGCTGCTGTCGCTGGCATCGGCCAGGCTGTCCGGGTTGCTGGCGGCCCCCAGCAGGCGGTCGAGCGTGGCCAGGTTGGCCGCCAGTGCGCGCAGCGAGCGCAGCAGCCCGCGCCACGCCGGGTTGTTCTGGGTGCGCAGGTGCTCCAGCGAGGCGTTGAGGTCTTCGAGGGTGTCGGCGAACCGGCTGTCGAGAACAAAGGGCTGGCGCAGGCGGATCGAGCGCGCCAGGTCCTGGCACGCCGAGCCTTGATGGCGCAGCAGGCGCTGGCAGCGGAACATCACATCGCTGTGGAAGAACGCATCGGCCAAGGCATTGTAGGGGTAGTGCGAGGCACTGACGCGCTCGTGGATATCCTGGGCCAGGAAGTACAGCTTGAGGTAGCGGCTGACCTTGGAGTTGGGCTGGCTGTTACCGACCCGGTGCAAGATGATTTCCTTGGCCGCATTGAGCGCTGCGACCACCTTGCCGTTCTGCTGGGCCAGCTCCAGGCGCCGGGCCTCCAGATCATGGTGGCGAATCGGCTCGAACAGGTTGGCTTTGAGCTTGAGGTAGCGCCCCAGTTCGAAGAACAGCTTGGCCAGGCTCTGCTGCACCGGCTGGTTGGAAAACAGCGCCTGCCACAGCACCGAGAGCAAACCGTACCAGGCTGCACCCGCCACCAGCAGCAGCGGTTCGTGCCAGAAGTCGGTGACCTGGCCGCCGCGTTGGTCCACGCCGATCATGGTGTATACCGCGGTGATCAGCGTGGCGGAGGCGATGGCCCCATAGCGTTCGCCCAGCGCACCCAGCATGGTCAGGCCAAACGCCGCCAACGCCAGTGCGATGGCGAAGACCCACGGGTAGGGGAACAGCAGCTCGACGGCCAGCGCGGCAATGGCGAAGCAGACCAGCGTCACGGCCAGGGCACTGAGGCGCCCTTGCCAGCTGTCGTCGGTCTCGGCCAATGCGCTGGCGATGATGCCCAGGAACAGGGGGATCAGCAGGGCCATCTCGTTCTGGTACCAGCACAGGGCCAGGCTGCCGGTGAGGGCGATGGTTACCCGGATGCTGTAGCTGAACTTGTCTTGGCCCCACAGGCGACGCAGTGACTGACGGAACGAACTCGATGACATGATGGCCTGCTGGCAGTGATCGAATGAATGCATTGCGGCACGGACCAGCAAGAAGCGTTCCGTGCTGCTGAATGGATTCTACTCTACACGAACTGCGCTGCAGCGTTGGCCGATGCCCAGGCCCACTGGAAGTTGAAACCGCCCAGGTGGCCGGTGACGTCCAGTACTTCGCCGATGAAATACAGCCCGGGGCTCTTCAGCGATTCCATGGTCTTGGATGATACCTCGCGGGTATCCACGCCACCCAGGGTCACCTCGGCGGTGCGATAGCCCTCGGTACCGGCCGGTACCAATTGCCAGGCCGACAGTTTGTCGGCGATCTGTGCCAGTTCCGCCGGCGTGTACTGCTTCATGGGTTTGGACTCGAACCACTGCTCGGCCAGCAGGGTGGCCAGCTTGCGGGTGAACACCTCGCCCAGCACGGTCTTCAACTCGGCGTTGGCGCGTTCGAGCTGTTGCTGTTGCAGCCAGGTCAGCGCATCGCGGTCGGGCAGCAGGTTGATCTCGACGGTGTCGCCTGCCTCCCAGAACGATGAGATCTGCAGGATCGCCGGGCCGCTCAGGCCGCGGTGGGTGAACAGCAGGTTCTCGCGGAAGCTGGTGCCGTTGCAGCTGGCAGTGCAGTCCAGCGAGGTGCCCGACAGTTCGGTGCACAGTGCCTTGAGTTGGGGCTCGGTAATGGTGAAAGGCACCAGGCCGGCGCGGGTCGGCAGCAGGGTGTGGCCGAACTGGCGCGCCACCTGGTAACCGAAACCGGTCGCGCCCAGGGTCGGGATCGATAGGCCACCGGTGGCGATCACCAGTGACTGGCAGGCGAACTGGCCGGCGCTGGTTTGCAGCAGGTAACCGGTTTCGGTCTTCTCGATGTGTTCGATGCTGGTCTGCATGCGCAGTTCGGCGCCCGCGTCGTCGCACTCGGCCAGCAGCATGTCGAGGATGTCGCTGGCCTTGTTGTCGCAGAACAGCTGGCCGAGCTTCTTCTCGTGATACGGCACGCCATGCTTAGCCACGAGTTCGATGAAGTCCCACTGGGTGTAGCGGGCCAGGGCCGATTTGCAGAAGTGGGCGTTGTGCGAGAGGAAGTTGGCCGGCTCGGTGTACAGGTTGGTGAAGTTGCAGCGCCCGCCGCCGGACATGAGGATCTTCTTGCCTGGCTTGTTGGCGTGGTCGAGCAGCAGCACCCGGCGGCCACGGCGGGCGCTGAGCTGGGCGCACATCAGGCCGGCGGCGCCGGCGCCGAGGATGATCACGTCGGTGGAGTGCACGGTGTTACCTCATTGCGAGTTCGGGGCCGCTGTACGGCCCATCGCCGGCAAGCCAGCTTCCACGGGCACTGCATAAAGCCTGAGGCCTTGGGTGATCCTGTGGGAGCTGGCTTGCCGGCGATGGACTGCACAGCAGCCCCAAAGAATGTCAGAGAATACGGACTTTCAGGGCGCGGCCCTTGATCTTGCCGCTGTTCAGCCGCTGCATGGCCTGCCTGGCCAGTGCGCGCTCCACGGCAACGAACGCCTGGAAGTCGAAGATCGCGATCTTGCCCACCTGCTTGCCCGGGATGCCGGCATCACCGGTCAGCGCGCCAAGAATGTCGCCAGGGCGCAGCTTGTCCTTGCGGCCAGCGGCAATGCACAGGGTGGTCATGACCGGCAGCAGGGGCTCGCCGCCCTTGTTCTTCAGGCTGTCCAGCTGGTCCCAGCGCAGCGGGCTCTTCTGCAGTGCTTCGATGGCCTGGGCGCGGTGGCCTTCGGCCGGGGCCACCAGGCTGACGGCGATACCCTTTTCGCCGGCGCGGCCGGTACGGCCAACACGGTGCACATGGATTTCGGCATCACGGGCCAGCTCGACGTTGATGACCATGTCCAGGCCGTCGATGTCCAGGCCACGGGCGGCCACGTCAGTGGCCACCAGCACCGAGCTGCTGCGGTTGGCGAACATGGTCAGCACCTGGTCGCGGTCACGCTGCTCCAGGTCGCCATGCAGGGCCTGGGCAACGATGCCCTTGGCCGTCAGGTGAGCGACCACGTCTTCGCACTGTTGCTTGGTGAAGCAGAACGCCACGCACGACTGCGGGCGGTAGTGGCCGAGCACGCGGGTGACGGCCTCCAGGCGGTTCTGCGGGTCGATCTCGATGAAGCGTTGTTCGATCTGGTTGTCGGTGTGCAGGCTCTCGACCTTGACCTGCTGCGGCTTGCGCATGAAGTCGGCGGCCAGTTGCTCGATACCGGATGGATAGGTGGCCGAGAACAGCAGGGTCTGGCGGCGCGACGGGGTCTTGCCGATGATGCTGGCAATGGCGTCGAAGAAGCCCATGTCGAGCATGCGGTCGGCTTCGTCCAGCACCAGGGTGTTGAGCCCGTCGAGTACCAGGGTGCCTTTGTCCAGGTGCTGCTGGATGCGACCGGGGGTGCCGACGATGATGTGCGCGCCGTGCTCCAGCGAGGCGATCTGCGGCCCGAGCGAGACGCCGCCGCACAGGGTCAGGATCTTGATGTTGTCCTCGGCACGTGCCAGGCGGCGCAACTCTTTGGCGACCTGGTCGGCGAGCTCGCGGGTAGGGCACAGCACCAGTGCCTGGCAGCCGAAGTAGCGCGGGTTGATCGGGTTTAGCAGGCCGATGCCGAAAGCGGCGGTCTTGCCGCTGCCGGTCTTGGCCTGGGCAATCAGGTCCTGGCCCCTGAGGATGACGGGCAGGCTCTGGGCCTGGATCGGCGTCATCGCGGCATAGCCGAGGGCGTCCAGGTTGGCCAGCATGGCGGCGGACAGCGGCAAGGTGGCAAAAGCGGTGGTTTCGGTGGTCACGAGGCGGGCCTGCGTTGCGAAGCGAAAAATGCCGCACAGTCTACCAGCCTCATGGCCATTCGCCCTACGACTCCATGTGTTGTTCCGGACGACGGGCACGCCTTCCGTCCGTCGGCGCCAGCTGCAGGAAGATCGCTGCCGCCAGCATGGCCATGACGCCGATGGTCACAAAAGTCAGCTGGAAGGCCCCCAGGGTGGTTTCCACACCGTCGGCGCTGCCGGCTGCGGTAAAGCCGCCGAGCAGTGCGCCGGCGCAGGCCACGCCCAGGCTCAGCGACAGTTGCGCGACCACCGACAGCAGGCTGTTGCCGCTGCTGGCGCTGGCGTCGTCGAGGTCGATCAGGGTCACCGTGTTCATCGCGGTGAACTGCATGGAGTTCACTGCGCCCAGCAGGGCCAGTTGCACCAGCAGCACGGCGTACGGCGTCTGCTCGTCGACCAGGCCGAGGCTGGCCAGCAGCAGGCCCAGCAGCAAGGTGTTGCCGGTCAGCACGATGCGGTAACCAAGCCGCTCGATCAGTGGCCGGGCAATGGATTTAGCCACCATCGCCGCCGCCGCCAGCGGGATCATGCTCATGCCAGCCTGTGCCGGCGAATAGCCCAAGGCGACCTGCAGCAGCAACGGCACCAGGAACGGCAGGGCGCCACTGCCCAGGCGCGCGAACAGGTTGCCGAGGATACCGATGGCAAAGGTGCGCACGCGGAACAGGCTGGGCGAGAACAGCGGTTCCGGGTCACGCCCGGCACGCAGCCAGTAGGCGGCCAGGCAGGCCATGCCGGCGAACAGCAGCAGCATCACCCGCAGGTGCGGCAGGTGCAATTCGCCCAGGCCCTCCATGGCGATGGTGATCAGCACCATCGCTGCGCCAAACAGCAGGAAACCCGGGCCATCGAAGGTGGTGCGCTCGGCCCCGCGCAGGTCGGGGATGAACTTCCACACGGCGTAACAGCCGATGGCACCGACCGGCAGGTTGAGCAGGAAGATCCAGTGCCAGGTCAGGATTTCGACCAGCCAGCCGCCCAAGGTCGGGCCAAGCAGCGGGCCCAGCAGGCCGGGGATGGTGATGAAACTCATGATTCGCACCAGCTCGGTCCGCGGATAGGCGCGCAATACCACCAGCCGCCCGACCGGCAGCATCAGCGCACCGCCCAGCCCCTGCACGATGCGGGCGAGTATCAGAAAGCCCAGGCTGTTGGCCATGGCACACAGCAAGGAGCCGAAGCTGAACAGCAGGATGGCGCTGAAGAAGATGCGCTTGGTGCCGAAGCGGTCGGCGATCCACCCAGAGGCAGGGATCAGCAAGGCCACGGTGAGCATGTAGGCGATGATCACGCCCTGCATGCGCAGCGGGTCTTCTTCCAGCGAGCGAGCCATGGCCGGCAGGGCAGTGTTGAGGATGGTGCCGTCCAGGGACTGCATGAAAAAAGCGATGGCCACCACCCACGGGATCCAGCGGGCGGTGACGGGGTCGAGCGGGGTGCGTTCGGGCATGACGTCCTCGTTTGTCAGTACCGGCCGCTTCGCGGGGCAAGCTCGCAGCTATGCGCGAATCCGAACTTGCCCGCGAAGAGGCCTGCAATTCCAATCACAATGTCAGGGTAAGCCCTTTGACCAGAGCTCCCGGCAAATGACTCGACCCGGTACTGCGCTGTCCATACGTACTGGTTGAAAGGATCATCTCGCGTTCACGGGTAAGGTCTTCGAGTTGGCTGCCCAGCAAGCTGTACAGGCTGTCATCGAAGCGCATGGTGCTCACCGGCCCCTTGATTTCACCGCCCTCTACCCAGAAGGTGGCAAAGCGCGTCAGCCCGGTCATCCGCGCGGCCGGCAGGTCGGAGTAGTTCAGGTACCACAGGTTGCTGATGTACAGGCCTGTGCCCAGCCGTTGCAGGATCTCTTCAGGCGCCAGGGTGCCCGGTGCAAGGCTCAGGGCACAGGGGGATTCATGGCTGTCTGCGCCATTGGCAAGCAACTCGAACTCGACGGCGCTGCGCGCGCTGACCAGCCTGTCCACAGCCTGCCCGTGCTGGATCAGCGGTACGTCCAGGCGTGGCGAACCTTCATCGGAAAATGCCGGGCTCAGCGAGCCGCTGATTTGCTCAGCGAAGCTGACCAACGGGCTCAGCCGTGCATCGCCGCTGTACAGCCGCTGCAGTGCGCTGTTGCCGGTGGCCAGCGCCTGTGCCGAGAAGCCGCCCCAGCACAGCATGCCGGCGATTTCGTCCATGGCGGCAGGTGCCAGGTAGGCGCGGTAGCTGCCGGGCTTGAGCGTAACCGCCGGGCGGCCGAGGAAGCCCAGTTGCTCGCGGGCCTGGCGCAGCCGTGCGGTAAAGTCCTTGGCGCTCCACAGCTGGCCGGCATAGTTGGCCTTCACGGCCTGGCCATTGCTGTGGAACAGGCTCCAGTCGAAGTTGAAACTGTTGGCCTGGTGCCAGCCGAAGGCGCCATAGGAACTGGCGAAGCCCCGGCAGACCGGGCCTGCGGCATAGATACCGACCAGGTCCAGGTCGCCGGCTTCGCGGTCGAGCAGTTCCAGTACTTCGCTCAGCTCTGGAAGCGCCTGTTGCTGCAGGCTGTAGCTGCGCCATGGGTTTTCGTCCAGGCGTAGGTAAGGGTCAACGGCCAACAGCGGCAGGGTTTGACGCAGCTGTTCCAGCGCCTCGCGCAGGCGCTGATGGTCCAGTCCGGCATCGCCGCTCAACGTGACCAGCTGTTCTGCCTGGCGCCCATCGCGGATCAGCCGCAGTTGCGCGCTGGCCTGGCTGACCTCGCCGGCCTGGCGCACCTTGGCGTGGTTGAATCGCACGAACTGCGACTGTTCGGCGCTGTAGCCGAGGGTGAATTGCTCTTCGGCTTGCCGTGCATCGTGCAGGGCGTTGACCAATTGCTCGAAAGACTGCTGTGCTGTGGCGCTCATCAGGCGTCCCCTCCGAATACGTCGATCTGGCGGAACACGCAGGCCGGTGCGGCGTGGCCGACCCGTACCACCTGGTTGGGCTCGCCTTTGCCGCAGTTGGGGGTGCCCAGTACCTGGAAGGTGCTGCGGTCGCCGACCGCCGCAAGGTTGCGCCAGAACTGCGCGGAGATGCCGCGGTAGTTGGGGTTCTTGACGATGCCCTTGAGCTCGCCGTCCTCGATCAGTTGGCCCCACTCGCAGCCGAACTGGAACTTGTTGCGCGCATCGTCGATGGACCATGAACGGTTGGTGCGCATCAGGATGCCGTGCTCGATGCCCTCGATCAGTTGCTCAAGGGTTTGCTCGCCCGGCTCGATGTTGAGGTTGGCCATGCGGTCGATCGGGGCGCGGTTCCAGCCACAGGCCCGGCTGTTGGCCACACCGTCGAGGCCCGAACGGTATTGCGACAACGCGCCGCCCAGCGGCCGCAGCAGCAGGCCCTCACGGATCAGGAACTGCTTGCTGGCCTGGCTGCCGTCATCGTCGTAGCTGTAGCTGGCAAGCTCTTCGGCGATGGTCGGGTCGAAGGTGACGTTGAGCAGTGGCGAGCCGTACTGCAAATGGCCGAAGTCGCTGGCTTTGACGAAGCTGGTGCCGGCGTAGTTGCGCTCGTCGCCGAGGATGCGGTCCATCTCCAGCGGGTGGCCGATGGATTCGTGGATCTGCAGCATCATCTGGTCGGGCATCAGCAGCAGGTCACGCTGGCCACTGGGTGTATTGGGTGCCATCAGTAGTTGCAGCGCTTCGTCGGCGACCCGGCGAGCGGCACCGACCAGGCCGCAGCGTTCGATGATCTCGAAGCCACCCTGCTGGCCGAAGTTGTCACGGCCCAGGCTGCGGCTCTGGCTGTCCTGGCCGTCGCTGGCGGTTACGCCCAGGCCCGGGAACAGGAAGCGCTGCGCGTGGCGTAGTTCGGCGCCGGCGGAGTTCAGGTAGGTCTGTTCGACCAGGCTCTGGCTCAGGCTGGCCTGCCAGTCCACCAGGCGGCTGTCCTTGGGCACGCTGGCCGACTCGGCAGCGAGCAGGCCGAGGCAGTCGGCGAGGGTGGGTAACGGGCGGTCGAAGTTCGGCGAGACATGGTCGTGGCGGGCGTTGGTCACGGGTTGGTCGCGCAGGTCGAGCAAGCTGTGCCTGGCAATCTGCCGGGCCAGTGCCTCGGCGTGTTCCAGCGCACGTTGCAGGCCTTGCTGGGACAGGTCGGCCGTGGCGGCGTAAGCCTCCACGCCCTGCACCCGCACTGTCAGCATGGCGCCTTCATCCTGGCTGAAGAAGGGCGGCTCGGCCACATTGCGCCTTACCGAAAGCGCTTGGTGCGACTGTTTGACATGGCGCAGGGAAAACAACTCGGCCGTGCTGCGCAGCGCGGCAAAGCGCTGGCGCAGCAGGGCGCTGGAATCGAACATGGGAAAACCTCCGCGTGCACGGTGGCTCCCCCTAGAACCACCCGTCTTGCATGGCCAGGCAGGTATCGTCGCGTGCCTCGAGCAATGCCAGGTCATTATGGCAGCCCGGTACTTCCCAGGTCAGGAAATAACGTGCGGCCTGCAACTTGCCCCGGTAGAAGTCGCGATCTGCGGCATTGCCCTTGAGCAGGCCGAGTTCGGCGTGTATCGCTTGTTCCAGCCAGCGCCAGCCGATCACGCAGTGGCCGAAGGCCTTGAGGTACAGGGCTGAATTGGCAAGGGCGCCGGCGACTTTGCCTTCTGCCAGGTCGCCCAGCAGGGCCAGGGTCACGCCCTGCAGGCGGTTTACCAGATGCTCCAGCGGCTGGCGCATGGCATCCAGGCCCGGGTGATGGCTGGCGCGTTCGGCGGTATTGGCGATCAGGCGGATCAGTTGCTTCAGGCCTGCGCCGTTGTTTTGCGCCAGTTTGCGGCCCAGCAGGTCGAGTGACTGGATGCCCTCTGTGCCTTCGTGGATCGGGTTCAGGCGGTTGTCGCGGTAGTGCTGCTCCACCGGGTATTCCCGCGTGTAGCCGTGGCCACCGAGGATCTGGATTGCCAGTTCGTTGGCCTTGAGGCAGAAGGTGGATGGCCAGGATTTGACGATGGGCGTCAGCAGGTCGAGCAGTTCCTGGGCCTGCTGGCGGGCGGATTCGCTGGCTGCCGTGTGGGTGTCGTCGAATAGCCGTGCGGCGTACAAGCCCAGGTCGAAAGCGCCTTCTACGTAGGCCTTCTGGGCGAGCAGCATGCGCCTGACGTCGGTGTGGCTGATGATTGGCACCGCAGGGCTGTGCGGGTCCTTGTTCTCCGCCAGCCGGCCCTGCGGCCGCTGGCGGGCGTACTCCAACGAATACAGGTAGCCGGCGTACCCCAGCATCACTGCGCCCATGCCGACGCCGATGCGTGCCTCGTTCATCATCTGGAACATGCAGGCCAGGCCCTGGTGCGGCCGGCCGACCAGATAGCCGACGCACGGGCCGTTGTCGCCGAAGTTCAGTGCCGTTGAGGTGGTGCCGCGCCAGCCCATCTTGTGGAACAGCCCGGCCAACAGCACGTCGTTGCGATCGCCGCGGCTGCCGTCCGGGTTGACCCGGTACTTGGGCACGATGAACAGCGAAATACCCTTCACCCCAGGTGGTGCATCCGGCAACTTGGCCAGGACCATGTGCACGATGTTTTCCGACAGTTCGTGGTCGCCGCCGGAGATGAAAATCTTGTTGCCCTTGATCCGGTAGCTGCCATCCGCCGCAGGCTCGGCACGGGTGCGGATATCGGCCAGCGACGAGCCGGCATGGGGTTCGGTCAGCGCCATGGTGCCGAAATAGCGGCCGTCGATCATCGGTTGCAGGAACAAACGCTTCTGTTCGTCGCTGCCGAAACTTTCGATCAGGTTGGCCGCGCCCATGGTCAGGAACGGGTAGGCCGTAGTGCCGGCGTTGGCGGCCTGAAAGTGGGCAAAGCAGGCTTGCGAGACCAGGCTGGGCAACTGCATGCCGCCGACCTCGAAGTCGCGGTTGGCGTTGAGGAAGCCCGCCTCGAGGAAGGCATCGACCGCAGGTTTCACCTCGGCGATCAGCTCGGCGCGGCCGTCCACGTAGCGCGGCTCGTTTTCGTCGGCCTTGCGGTTGTGCGGGGCGAAGTACTTTTCGGCGATGGTGCGGGCGGTGGTCAGCGCGGCATCGAACGTTTCGCGGCTGTGCTCGGCGAAGCGCGGGCGCTGGGTCAGGGCCTCGGCGTCGAGCACCTCATAGAGTTCGAAGGCGAGGTTGCGGGGGCTGAGCAGGGTCTCGGGCATGGCGGCGGTCCTTGAACGGGCTTGGGGCGAGTCTAGGGCCGCACTTAGGGCGTGGGACAGTTTTATAGGTTTGGGTGATATGGGTTTAGAAGGTGGCGGGGCTGGTAGGTGCTCGCCATGAAGTATTTGGTGTTCATGAGATCGAGCGCCGCCCGCGCGGCGCATCGCGGGCAAGCCCGCTCCTACATTTGTTGCAACGTGCCGTTCCAGTTAGGCCATGGTTGTCAGCCTTGGCGCATGGCTAAAGACTTGCAAGGCGGCGGTAGCGCCAGCCGAAATATCGCGCCGTGCCAACAAGGCTGACGACTATGGCCTATCAGGCCATGGCACGTTGCAACAAATGTAGGAGCGGGCTTGCCCGCGATGCGCCGCGCGGGCGGCGCTCGATCTCCGCCGCGCTGCAAAACTCAAGACAGGCACCTGGCCACCCAGCCTCAATTTCGAGACAGGCACAAAAAAGGAGAGCCGAAGCTCTCCTTTGTCGTTACCTCAGCCTAATCAGCCAATGGTCATCAAGCTGGCATTACCCCCAGCCGCAGCGGTATTCACACTCACCGCCCGCTCGATCACCAGCCGCTCCAGGGCAATCTGATGGTCGCCGCTGGACAGCCCGTGCACGCCAACGATCGCACCGGCCCGCTTGGCCACCTGTTGGCAAACGCCGCGCAGCTGGTCCGAGTCGCCATGGTGGATCACGGCGTCGAATGCCACCTCATCCTTGTTCCAGTCAGCCACCAGCTTGACCTTGGCCTGCAGCTCCTTCGGCAGGCGGCCGCGCAGCGACTTGCCTGGCTCGCCGTCCACCCACACTGCCGAGCTACCGACCGCCACTACAGCGGCAAACTGTGCCAGCAGGTCAGCCTCGTTGTCCGCCAGGCACAGCACGTGCTCGCGCGGCAGGATGGTGTAGCTGTTGCGCTCGCCGGTCGGCCCTGGCAGCAGACGGGCGATGCCGCTTTGCGACTGGCTGGCGAACTGGGTGCACAGTGCGGCCAGGTCGGCCTGTTGATTGCTCTCGGCCCAGGCCTTGAGGCTGTGCAGCGGCTTGATCAGCTGTTCGTGCAGGGTGCGGTCCGGCTTGCCGTCGCCATCCTGCTGCTGGAAGTGACGGCCAATGGCGTCGGCCGGGCGGGTCGACAACAGGCGGTACAGGTAGAGCGGGCCGCCCGCTTTCGGGCCAGTGCCGGACAAGCCTTCACCGCCGAACGGCTGCACGCCCACCACAGCGCCAACGATGTTGCGGTTGACGTACATATTGCCGGCGTTGGCATTCTCCACCACTTTGGCAATGGTCTCGTCGATGCGGGTGTGCACGCCGAGGGTCAGACCGTAGCCGGAGTTGTTGATCTGCTCGATCAGCTGGTCAAGGTTGCGGCGGTTGTAGCGCACCACGTGCAGTACCGGGCCGAAAATCTCGCGCTTGAGCTCGTCAAAGCTGTCCAGCTCGATCAGGGTCGGCATGACGAAGGTGCCGCGCTTGACCTCGGCCGTATCGGCGATGGCGACCTGATAGACCGCGCGGCCTTTCTCGCGCATGGCCTGAATGTGCTTGTCGATGCCCGCCTTGGCTTCGGCATCGATCACCGGGCCGATATCCACGGCCAGGCGGTCCGGGTTGCCCAGGCGGCTTTCGGCCATGGCACCCTTGAGCATCTCGATCACGCGGTCGGCGGAATCTTCCTGCAGGCACAGCACACGCAGCGCCGAGCAGCGTTGGCCAGCGCTGTCGAAGGCCGAAGACACCACATCGATCACCACCTGTTCGGTCAGTGCCGAGGAGTCGACGATCATCGCGTTCTGGCCGCCGGTTTCGGCGATCAGCGGGATCGGGCGGCCCTGGTTGTCCAGGCGGCCGGCGACGTTGCGTTGCAGCAGGCGGGCGACTTCGGTGGAACCCGTGAACATCACGCCCTTGACCCGCTCGTCACCGACAAGGCCGGCGCCGACGGTTTCGCCGCGACCTGGCAGCAGTTGCAGCACACCTTCTGGGATGCCGGCTTCGAGCAGCAGGCGCACGGCCTGGGCAGCGATCAGTGGGGTCTGTTCAGCAGGTTTGGCCAGCACCGGGTTGCCGGCAGCCAGGGCTGCGGCCACCTGGCCGGTGAAGATTGCCAGCGGGAAGTTCCACGGGCTGATGCACACTACCGGGCCCAATGGACGGTGGGCGTCGTTGCTGAAGTCGTTGCGTGCCTGCACCGCGTAGTAGCGCAGGAAGTCCACGGCCTCGCGCACTTCGGCGATGGCGTTGGCGAACGTCTTGCCCGCTTCGCGGATCAGCAGGCCCATCAGCGGTTGGATCTCGGCCTCCATCAGGTCGGCGGTGCGCTCGAGAATCGCGGCACGCTCGGCTGGCGGGGTGGCCTGCCAGATCGGTGCGGCGTTGAGCGCGCACTGGATGGCGTTGTCGACGTCGGCAACGGTGGCTTCTTGAACATGGCCGACCACATCGCGGTGGTCTGATGGGTTCAGCACCGGCGCTGCTGCGGCTTCGCTGGCGGCGCAGGCCAGCAACGGGGTGGCCTTCCAGTCGTTGTGCGCGGTGGCCAGCATGGCGCAGGACAGCGAGGCCAGGCGGTGTTCGTTGGCCATGTCGATGCCGGCCGAGTTGGCCCGCTCGCTGCCATACAGCTCGCGCGGCAACGGGATGCGTGGGTGTGGCAGGCCGAGGTTGCCTTCCTGGGTGCCCATGCGCTCGATGCTTGCTACCGGGTCGGCGACCAGTTCCTGGATGGAAATGGAGTGGTCGGCAATGCGGTTGACGAACGAGGTGTTGGCGCCGTTCTCCAGCAGGCGGCGGACCAGGTAGGCCAGCAGGGTTTCGTGGGTGCCGACCGGCGCATACACGCGGCACGGGCGGTTCAGCTTGCCCTCGGAGATCTTGCCGACCACTTGTTCGTACAGCGGCTCGCCCATGCCGTGCAGGCACTGGAACTCGTACTGCCCTGGGTAATAGTTCTGACCCGCGATGTGGTAGATGGCCGACAGGGTGTGGGCGTTGTGCGTGGCGAACTGCGGGTAGATGGCTTCGGGTACGGCCAGCAGCTTGCGTGCACAGGCAACGTAGGAAACGTCGGTGTACACCTTGCGGGTATAGACCGGGTAGCCTTCCAGGCCTTCGACCTGGGCGCGCTTGATCTCGCTGTCCCAGTAGGCGCCTTTCACCAGGCGGATCATCAGGCGGTGGCGGCTGCGCTTGGCCAGGTCGATAACGTAGTCGATCACGTACGGGCAGCGCTTCTGGTAGGCCTGGATCACGAAACCGATGCCGTTCCAGCCTGCCAGCGAAGGCTCGAAGCACAGGCGCTCGAGCAGGTCGAGCGACAGCTCCAGGCGGTCAGCTTCTTCAGCGTCGATGTTCAGGCCGATGTCGTATTGCTTGGCCAGCAGGGTCAGCGACAATAGGCGCGGGTACAGTTCTTCCATGACGCGCTCGTACTGCGCGCGGCTGTAGCGGGGGTGCAGCGCCGACAGCTTGATCGAGATACCCGGGCCCTCATAGATGCCGCGGCCATGCGACGCTTTGCCGATCGAATGAATCGCCTGCTCGTAGGAGGCCAGGTACTTCTGTGCGTCGTGCTCGGTCAGTGCGGCTTCGCCGAGCATGTCGTAGGAATAGCGGAAGCCCTTGGATTCGAAACGGCTGGCATTGGCCAGTGCTTCGGCAATCGTTTCACCGGTAACGAACTGCTCGCCCATCAGGCGCATGGCCATGTCGACGCCCTTGCGGATCATCGGCTCGCCGCTCTTGCCGATGATGCGGGTAAGCGAAGAGGTAAGGCCAGATTCGTTGTGGGTAGAGACCAGCTTGCCGGTCAGCAGCAGGCCCCAGGTGGCAGCGTTGACGAACAGCGACGGGCTGTTGCCCAGGTGCGGCTGCCAGTTGCCGGTGCTGATCTTGTCGCGGATCAGCGCGTCGCGGGTGCCTTTGTCGGGGATGCGCAGCAGGGCTTCGGCCAGGCACATCAGCGCCACGCCTTCCTGGGACGACAACGAGAATTCCTGCAGCAGGCCCTGAACGATGCCAGCGCGGCCGCCAGCGCTCTTCTGGTTGCGCAGCTTTTCAGCAATGCTGGCGGCCATCTTGTTGGTCGCCTCGGCCAGTGGTGCGCTCAGGCGCGCCTGCTCCAGCAGCATCGGAACCACCTCCTGCTCGGGGCGGCGGTAGGCGGCGGTGATGGCTGAGCGCAGCACGGACTGCGGCAGGATGCTCTCGGCGAACTCCAGGAAGCACTGGTGAGCGTGGTCGGGCGTTACTTCACCCGCATCATCGCCCAGGCTGCTGGCATGACCGTTGAGTTCGGTCAGGGTAGCACCACCCTCGAGCTTCTCCAGGTAATTGAAGATCGCTTGCTTGATCAACCAGTGAGGTGTGCGGTCAATGGACTGCGCAGCTGCTTTGAGTCGCTCACGGGTTGGGTCATCGAGTTTGACCCCAAGGGTGGTCGTCGCCATTTCTTATCCTCTTTATTGCCACGGCTGTGGCCTTAGCTGGCGCCAAGAGTAGCTGTAGGACAATTCAGGTGCAACCAGGTGCAACCCGTTTTTTTCGTCGAAAAGGTGCAACTCGTCTGGCGAAAATTCCTACATCAAATAAAGGATTGTTTACGGTGCATTTTCGTCTGAAAAAAGCGTTTTTTGCTCCAAAAAGGAGCAAGAACAAGGCATTAGCTGAAATTGCACGAGCGGGTGCAACTTGCAAATGAAAAATGGTTGCACCCAGTTTGCGTTGTTGCATAGGATTCGCCGCCTGGGTGCAACCGCCTCATTGCGGTTGTGCATGAGATAAAAACAAACGCCAGGGCACACGCATGGGCAATCCACTGACGATCACTTTCGTGATCTACATCGCGGCAATGGTGCTGATCGGCTTCGCCGCCTATCGCTCCACCAAAAACCTTTCTGACTACATCCTCGGCGGGCGCAGCCTGGGCAGCGTGGTGACCGCGCTTTCTGCCGGTGCTTCCGACATGAGCGGTTGGCTGCTGATGGGCCTGCCGGGCGCCATCTACTTCTCCGGCCTTTCCGAAGCCTGGATCGCCATCGGCCTCACCGTCGGCGCTTACCTGAACTGGCTGTTCGTCGCTGGCCGGCTGCGCGTGCAGACCGAACACAACGGCGATGCACTGACCCTGCCGGACTACTTTGCCAGCCGTTTTGAAGACAAGAGCGGCCTGCTGCGGATCATCTCGGCCGTCGTCATCCTGGTGTTTTTCACCATTTACTGTGCTTCGGGCATCGTTGCCGGTGCGCGCCTGTTCGAAAGCACCTTCGACATGCCGTATGAGACCGCACTGTGGGCCGGCGCCGCCGCGACCATCGCCTACACCTTCGTGGGTGGCTTCCTGGCCGTGAGCTGGACCGACACCGTGCAAGCCTCGCTGATGATCTTCGCGCTGATCCTGACGCCGATCATCGTGCTGATCTCCACGGGTGGCTTCGACACGACCTTCCTGGCCATCGAGGCGCAGAACCCTGCCAACTTCGACATGCTCAAGGGTGCAACTTTCATCGGCATCATCTCGCTGATGGGCTGGGGCCTCGGTTACTTCGGTCAGCCGCACATCCTGGCGCGCTTCATGGCCGCCGATTCGGTCAAGTCGATCGCCAAGGCTCGTCGCATCTCCATGACCTGGATGATCCTGTGCCTGGCCGGCACCTGCGCCGTGGGCTTCTTCGGCATCGCCTACTTCTCCGCGCACCCTGACCTGGCGGGCCCTGTTACCGAGAACCATGAGCGTGTGTTCATCGAACTGGCGAAAATCCTGTTCAACCCGTGGATTGCCGGTGTGCTGCTGTCGGCCATTCTGGCGGCGGTGATGAGTACGCTGAGCTGCCAGCTGCTGGTCTGCTCCAGTGCGCTGACCGAAGACTTCTACAAGGCTTTCCTGCGCAAGAATGCTTCGCAGGGCGAGCTGGTATGGGTCGGCCGTCTGATGGTGTTGGCTGTGGCGCTGATCGCCATTGCCATGGCTGCCAACCCTGAAAACCGCGTGCTGGGCCTGGTGGCCTACGCCTGGGCTGGTTTCGGTGCTGCCTTTGGCCCAGTGGTGTTGATTTCGGTGCTGTGGAAGGGCATGACCCGTAACGGCGCGCTGGCGGGTATCGTGGTTGGCGCCCTGACCGTGATCCTGTGGAAGCAGATCGACACCTGGGGCCTGTACGAAATCATACCGGGCTTCCTGCTTGCCAGCATTGCCATCCTCGTGGTCAGCAAGCTGGGCAGCCCGTCGCAGGCGATGGTGCAGCGCTTCGAGACTGCTGATGCGGCGTATCACGCTGACAAGTAGTGCCGATTGATTTGCGGTAACCGATACCGCTGACAGCACAAAGCCCGAACGGGTTACCGTTCGGGCTTTGCGTAGAGCTGTTACAGCGTGAAGTGAAGCCGAGTAGCTTCGAATGCCTTGTCTACCCTAGGTTTGATCAATGCTTCGTACTCTCCGGCTTTGCAGTTGTCTAGCGTGAGCACCCACGTGTCATTGCCAGTGCCCGGGACCACCATGTTATCGACGCTGCCATCTGGCCTCTTCAATTCGAGGTAGGCGGTATATTCCGCGTTGGTGATGCCCAGTGTGCCGGTGAGCTTGGGTACGGACGTGGTTCTATCGAGATTTATAGAGGCCTTCATGCTATGTACTCCTGGTGTGTGAAGGCATGAGTGTCAGGCCTGGTAGTGTGCGGGAGTAGCTGGAACTCGTTCCATTTTTGCCTTCAGGCCTGTCTTCGGGTGGCCCGCCGAGCTGCTGTCGACCGCCGCACCTGACTCCGTCTGCGTGACAAGGTAAACTTGCGGCACCCGCAGGAGTTGCCATGAACTATCGTCACGCCTTCCACGCCGGCAATCACGCCGACGTTCTCAAACACATCGTGCTGACCCGCCTCATCGCCCTGATGTCGCGCAAGGAGCAGCCGTTCGCCTACATAGACACCCACGCCGGCCTTGGTCTGTACGACCTGCAGGGCGATCAGGCGACCCGTACCGGTGAATACCTCGAAGGTGTTGCACGCTTGTGGAATCGCGATGATGTCCCGGCGATGGCTGCCGACTACCTGCGTGTCATCAAGCGCCTGAATGCCGATGGCGAATTGCGCTACTACCCTGGTTCGCCAGAACTGGCGCGCCGCCTGATGCGTCAGCAGGACCGGGCGTTGCTCAACGAGAAGCACCCTGAAGACGGGCCGCTGCTTAAAGAGAACATGAAAAAAGACCCGCGCGTGGTGGTGCACCTGGGTGAGGGTTGGCATGTGCCGCGGGCGTTGCTCCCGGTGCAGGAAAAACGCGCAATCATGCTGATCGACCCGCCATTCGAGCAGGCTGACGAGCTCAAGCGCTGCACCAGCTCGTTGAAAGAGGCGATTGGCCGCATGCGTCAGACCGTTGCTGCCATCTGGTACCCGATCAAGGACCAGCGCTCGCTCACCCGTTTCTACCAAGACCTCACCAGCACCGGCGCGCCGAAGCTGCTGCGGGTCGAGTTGTACGTGCACCACCAGGACAGCCCGCAGGGGCTGAACGGCTCTGGCCTGGCCATTGCCAACCCGCCGTGGGGCCTGGAAGAGGAGCTCAGGGAGCTGCTGCCTTGGCTGGCCAAGGAGCTGGCGCAGACCGCTGGCAGCTACCGGATGGACTGGCTGATCGCCGAATAAGCCACTGCCGCACCCCTGCAGATTTGCCGCACCGCCGCCCCCACAAGGGGCGGTGTGTCTTTCTCGTTTGCGTTATAATCCCGCCTTTTAGCCGCCACCCGCCCATGAGGCCGCTGGCGCATCTCTACCGAATGAAGAGGCTAATCCCTTGGCATTGACGATTCTTGGCCTGTCCGGCGCCCTTAGCCATGACCCTTCCGCGGCCCTGTACATCGACGGCAAGTTGATTGCCGCCGCCGAAGAAGAACGCTTCGTGCGTGACAAACATGCGAAGAACCGCATGCCCTACGAGTCGGCGAAGTTCTGCCTGGAACAGGCGGGCATCAAGCCGTCCGACGTGGACGTGGTTGCCATCCCGTTCGCCCCGATCAGCCTGTTCGGCAAAGCTCGCTGGCACTATGCCAAGCGCTACTGGTACGCACCGGACCGCGCCCTCGACGCCATCCTGATGGGCAACCGTCGCTACAAGCGCTACCGCAAGAAGATCGTCTGGTGCCTGGAGCAGCTGGGCTTCGATCCGAAAAAAGTCAAGATCGAGCCGGTCGAGCACCACTTGGCCCACGCCTCCAGCGCCTACCATTGCTCGGGCTTCAAAGAGAAGACCGCGATTCTCGGCATCGACGGCAAGGGCGAGTACGCCACTACCTTCTTCGGCTATGGCGAAAACGGCAAGATCCACAAGATCAAGGAATTCTTCGACCCGGACTCTCTGGGTGGCCTGTACGGTGCAATCACCGAGTTCCTGGGTTTCGAAATGCTCGACGGCGAGTTCAAGGTCATGGGCATGGCGCCGTATGGCGACGCCAGCAAATATGACTTCTCGCGCCTGGCCAGCTTCGAAAACGGCGAACTGGTGATCAACACCGAGTACGCCAACGTTATCGGCCTGCGCCGGTATAAAGAGAAGGGCAAAGGTTTCTACTTCTCGCCGAAACTGATCGAATGGCTGGGCCCCAAGCGCGAAGGCGACATCGCCGACGAGCCGTACATCCATTACGCGGCCAGCATGCAGGCGCTGTTCGAGAAGTTGGCGTTGCAGATGATCGACCACTACCTGGGCGACACCCTGCGTGAAACCGGCAAGCTGGCCTTCGCCGGCGGCTGCGCGCTGAACGTCAAGCTCAACCAGAAGATCATTGCCCGCCCGGACGTGAAAGAGCTGTTCGTCCAGCCGGCCTCCGGCGACGCCGGCACCGCAGTCGGTGCGGCCGCCTATGTTTCCCACGCCCGTGGCGTGCCGGTCGAGAAGATGGAACACGTCTACCTCGGCCCGTCGTACTCCAACGAAGACGTGATCGCTGCCTGCGCCCGTCATCCGGACCAACCGAAGTGGCGCAAGCTCGACAACATGCCGCAGCAGATCGCCCAGATCATGGTCGACGGCAACCCAGTGGCCTGGTTCCAGGGCCGCATGGAGTTTGGCCCGCGCGCGCTGGGTGGTCGTTCGATCATCGGCTGCCCGAGTGTCGAAGGCGTGGCTGACCGCATCAACCACCAGATCAAGTTCCGCGAGCGCTGGAGACCGTTCTGCCCGTCGATGCTCGACACCGTTGCCCCGCAGATGATCAAGGTCAATCACCCGGCGCCGTTCATGACCTTCACCTTCGAAGTGGCTGAAGAGTGGAAGACCCGCGTACCAGAAGTGGTTCACGAGGACGGCACGTCGCGTGCCCAGGTGCTCAAGCGCGAGTACAACCCGCGCTACTACGACATGATGAAAGCGCTGGAAGACCTGACCGGCAACGGCGTGTCGCTGAACACCTCGCTGAACCGCCGTGGTGAACCGATGATCTGCTCGCCGACCGATGCCTTGAACATGTTCTTCGGCTCGGACCTGCAGTACCTGATCATGGAAGACATCCTGGTCGTCAAGGACGGCGCAGCCGCGTATGACCAGCCGCTCTGAACCGCGCATCCTGCAGTTCTGCCATGGCTATGACGGGCCGTTTCTCGACTGCGCCCGTCAATACGCCAGCCTGTTCCAGGGCAGCGGCTACAAGGTCACCACGGTGTTCCTCACCGGCGCCGCCGACCCGCAGGTCGCGGCCGGCTGCGCGTCGGACGAGGTGCTGTTTCTCGAATTCAGCTCCAAGGCTGTTCGCGGCCTGAAGCTCGGTGCCATCCGGGCGCTGCGCCGGGTCGCGGCCGAGCGCAACTTCAGCTTCTGCATCGCCCACCGCTTCAAGCCGATTTACGTGGCCTTGTTGGCCACGGGCTTGCCGGTGATCGGCGTGCACCATGCGTTCGGCGACTATCAGCGCAAGGGGCGGCGGCTGTTCGCCAACCTGTTCAGCAAACGTTTGAGCCTGCTCGGCGTATCGGATGCGGTGCGCGACGACATGCGTCGTTGCCTGCCGCAGTGGCCGGCCGAGCGTATTCAGACCTTGTACAACCGCATCGATATCGGCGCGCTCGACGCAGCGCTGGTGCCGCGTGCCGAGGCACGTCAGGCCCTGGGGCTGGATGCTCAGGCTTGGGTCGTCGGTAACGTCGGCCGTCTGCATCCGGACAAGGACCAGGCCACCTTGTTGCGCGGGTTTGCCGAGGCACGCCCAGCGCTGCCTGCGGGGGCTCGCCTGGCGATCCTGGGCAAGGGGCGCCTGGAAGGCAAACTCAAGGCCTTGGCCGCTGAGCTGGGTATCGCCGGGCATGTCGACTTCCTGGGGCAGGTGCCGGATGCCCGCCACTACTTCCAGGCGTTCGATGTCTTTGCGCTGAGTTCTGACCATGAGCCGTTCGGCATGGTCCTGCTCGAAGCCATGGTGGCCGGCGTACCCGTGCTGGCGACCGCCTGCGGTGGTGCGCGCGAGGTGGTTGAAGGCGTGGGCGTGTTGTTCCCGCTGGGCGATGCCACGCAGCTGGCCCAGGGCCTGACGCATATGGCCAAGCTGGACGCACAGCAGCGCCAGGCGTGTGCCGCGCACATGCTGCAGCGCCTGCACGAGCGGTTCTCCGACGCGGCTGTGCGCGAGGCCTTCTGGCAGCTGCCGCAAGTGCGTGCGCTGGTGGGGCAGGCATGATGCTCAATCATATTCAGGCCTTCCGTGAGCGGGGTTGGCAGGTTATCGACGCGGCAACCTACGCCCAGGCGTGGGCGCGATTCGGTGGCAGTGTCGCCACGCACCCGCTGGTGATCGAACAACTGGCTGACCTGGCGCAGATACCCGTGCGCTACCTGGGTTGGCATCAGGCGGGTGAGCTGAAGGCCGCCGTGCCGACCTGGGGGCGCCATCTGGCGCTGTCCAAGGACGTGCTCAAGCGCGCCGGCAAGAAAGGCCTGTTCGACCTTGGCAATGCCGAGATCATTCTGCCGGCCGCCGCTGACGCTGCCGCGCCGTTGCGCCATGCCGTGCGCTACCTGTCCGAGCTGAACCAGGGGCGCTTTACCGGCCTGAAGGCGCAGAAAGAACAGCTGGCCATGGCCCGGGCGCCTGAAGACCTGTCGAAGAAATTCCGCTACAACCAGCGCCGCGAGTTGCGCCTGCTGGAAGAGGCGGGTGGCGTGGTGCGCCCGATCACTGATTTCAGCTCCCGCGAAATCGCCGCTATGTACTGCGACCTGTTCCAGCGCCGCTGGGGCTTCCCGGCCACCGGCGCCGAGCGTATGGCGGACGTGCTGCAGCGCCTGCGCGAGCTGCTGATTGGGTCGGTGCTGTTGCTCGACGACAAGCCCATCGCCATCCAGCTGGTGTACCGCGTCGAAGCGCCGGGCTGGGTCAGTGTCGAATACGTCAACGGCGGCGTAGACCCTGAAACCAAGGCCTTCAGCCCCGGCAGCGTACTGAGCTTTCTCAATACCCAGGCTGCCTGGGAAGACGCCCGCACGCGCAACAAGCCCCTGCGCTTCTCGTTCGGCCGTGCCGACCGCGAGTACAAGGACCGCTGGTGCAACCCTGTACCGGTGTACCAGGCGTGAGCCGCAAGCAGCAGTTGCTCAAGCGCCACCGGCGCAACAAGCGCCTGGGGCTGCTGGCCGGCCTGGTGGCGTTGGTTGCCCTGGGCGTATTCGCCTGGTGGTGGCTGCCGCTGTTGCTGTTGCCGTTGCTCTGGGCTGCCCACGAGGCGTGGTTTGCCGACCATCTGTTCTATGCGCCAGGCGAGAACTACGCCTACAACTTCGGCGAGCAGGCCCGGCAAGCGCCTGTCACCTTGCGTGACGGGGTGATCAAGGTGGGCGCGGCGTTGCAGGGCGATGAAACGCTAATCCTCGAAGTTCGGGTGAAGAGCGGTTGGTTGGGGCGTTTTCTGGACCCGCGTGTCGAGTTGCTGGCAGATGAGCTCAGCGATCGGCAGGCTTTCGAGCGCGGTGTCGCTGGGGTTCGCTTCCTCAACCTGACCGGGCTGGCTGCACCGCTTCAAGCGGGTACGTTGCGTTTGCGTGGTCGCCACTGCCGCCTGCAGGGCGAGCCTCGGCTGTGGATAACCCCCAGCGTCGAGTTGCAGCGCCGTCGAGTGATGGTGATTGCGCCGCATGCCGATGATGCCGAGCTGGCCGCTTATGGCTTGTACAGCCAGGCCGACGAAACCTGGGTGGTCACGTTGACCGCTGGCGAAATCGAGGCCGAGCACTATCAGCAGATGGGCCTGGGCAAGGCCGAGGCGGCACGCCTCAAGGGCCGTCTGCGCGCCTGGGACAGCATTGCCGTGCCGCGTTGGGCCGGGGTGCCGGAGTCGCGTTGCGTGCAGTTGGGGTACTTCTGCCTGCAACTGCCCACCATGCAAGCTGCGCCCGATGTGCCGGCGCCTTCACGTGAAGCCGACATGGCCGATATTCGCCCGTTCCGCCGCTTCAACCCGTTCCCGCTGCCGGCAGATGGCGATGGTGCGCCAACCTGGCGAAACCTGCTGGCTGACCTGCGTGCACTGCTGATGCTGGCCAAGCCCGACGTGCTGGTCATGCCGCACCCGCAACTCGACCCGCATCCGGACCACATCTGTGCCCAGGCGGCCGTGCTGGAGGCTTTGCAGGGCCTGGAATGGCAGCCGCAAACGCTGCTGTGCTACGCCAACCACCTGCATGACAACGACCGCTGGCCTATGGGCGACAGCGGCGACGGTGTGGCCTTGCCGCCGCAATTGAGTGCCGAGCAGCCATGGGCGCCGTGCTCTCTGGTGCTGGACCTGGCAACGCAACGCGACAAGGCAATGGCCTTGGGCATGATGCACGACCTGCAGCCGCGCGCACCGTTCAAGCGCCGGCTGCGCCGGCTGTTGCAGCGCTGGCTGGCCGGGCGCCGCCCGTCGCCTTACGGGGAGAACGAATTCTTCCGCAAGGCCGTGCGCCGGCATGAACTGTTCTGGCGCCGTGAGCTGTAGACAACGCCCATGGTTGACCGCGATGGCGCAGAGCGCCCAAGGAAAGCAATGAAAGTCCTATTTCTGGTGCAGAAGGAACAGCGGGCCATCCTCGATCGCCTGTACGACGGCGTCGCGGCCAACTGTGAGTGCGACCTGCGCTGGCTGACCAGTGAAGACCAGCGCAACCTGCGCCGTTACTTCAAACGCGAAGTGCAGGTCGAGCGCTATGACCGCATTGTCTTCTTCCTGCGTTTCAAGCAGGAGATCCGTCAGGTGTCGTTCATCCAGACAGTGCCGAACCTGGTCATCCTCGAACACGACGCCTACCAGAACTACATCCCCTGCAAGTACACCGGCAAGTTCAGCGCGCACTACCGCAAGTTGCCCTGGGCGCGGGTGATCAGCTCTGGATACATGGTCAGCGAGCGCTTGCGCCAGGAAGGTTTCGATGCGGTGTTCGTGCCCAAGGGCTACGACGAGCACCTGTTGACCGACCAGGGTCGTGAGCGCGACATCGAGCTGGCGTTCGTCGGCAGCACCAACAGCGTCGCCTACAGCGGTCGCAAGGCACTGCTGGATGAGCTGGGGCGGGTGGAGAACCTGGTGGTGACGCGCACCAAGTCTGGCGAAGACTATTGCAACACGCTCAACCGTATTCGTTTCTTCGTCAGTGCCGATGTCGGCATGGGCGAGTACATGATCAAGAACTTCGAGGCCATGGCCTGCGGCTGCGTGCTGCTGGCCTTTGACCAGGGCGCGGAAGAAAACCGCGCCCTGGGCCTTCAGGACATGCACAACGTGGTGTTCTACGACAGCATCCCGATGCTGCAGGCGAAGCTGCACACGTTGCGGGCAGACCCTGCCCTGGCCCAACAAATTGCCGAGAATGGGCGCCATCTGGCGGTTTCCCGTTTCAGCTTCGGTGAAGTTGGTCGTAGCATCGTCGACCACATGCGCCCGGCACTCAGGCCGCATCCGCCCTTGTCTGCATGGCAGCGGTTGCGGTTGAAGCTGGGCTTTTAATTAAAAGAACTTTCGCTTTCAGGGAATGCAGGCGAAAGTCGATTGTCGCAACGCGGAGGGAGTCCGGTGCGCTTTTCTGAAGAGAGTGATGTCACCCTGGTGGTGACCAGCTGCGGTCGGTTCGATCTGCTCAAGGAAACCCTTGCGAGTTTCGATCGCTATAACACTGCGCCCATACGCGAGGTTTTCATCACCGAAGACTCCGGGGACGATGCGGTGCATGGCGCCGTGCCGGAACACTGGAAGCCGTACTGCACGGTGTTCGTGAATCGGCCCAAACTTGGCCAGTTGCCTTCGATCGACCTGGCCTACAGCCACGTCAAGACGCCCTACATCTTCCATTGCGAAGACGACTGGCAATTCTATCGTCAGGCGTTCGTCGAAGATTCCAGGTCGATACTGCAGGCCAGCCCCGAGGTGTTGCAGGTGTGGCTGCGCAGTTATGCCCATGACCTGGCGATCCACAGCCCCTACATTCACTTGGGCGATCGCCAAGTGATCGCAGGTGTGCCTTGCTACCCTCTGCTTTCCGAGAAAGCCGAGTGGCAGGCCTTTTCGCTCAACCCCGGCCTGCGTCGCCTGAGCGATTATCAGCGCTGTGCGCCATTTGCCGCCTATGCTGGTGAGAAGGCGCTTTCCCGTCGCTACGCAGAGATGAATCTGACAGCGGTCACGCTGGAAGGTGATGCAGTATTGCACACCGGCTTTGGCAGCCACGTAACCTTGCCTGAAGAAGTCCAGCGCAAGGCCAAGCGGCGCCAACGCGATCGGGTAAAGCTGGCATTGACGCTGATTATGGGTGCCTTGGTAGGCATGGGAATTTCTATTTTTGTTCACTGAAATCGCAGTCCCACCTGGCTTGAACGGGAGAGGGGCGCTATCCCCATGAACATCGTCAACATGATGTGGGCGGGCGGGTCACCGTACATGTCCATTCACAAGGTTCACCGGCAGGTGCTGTCGCACGCGGGTGCGGATGCCCGTATCAGCAACTGGCTGCTGCTGGGCAGCGGCCTTTGTTGCGGGCTCGGCTCCACCCGCGAATGGCACATGCCGCAACGTGCGCTCAAGGGGCGGCATCTGTGGCGCCTGCTGCGGCCATGGCTGCGCTTGAAGCTGCGCAGGGCGTTGGCCGAAGCCAAGGCCGATGTGTTGCTGCTCGATGGCGTGGGCGTCGCGCGCCTGGTGCTGCCATTACTGTTGCAGCTGCCTGGTATGCGGGCCAAGGTCCTGTTCCACGGCAAGACCCGTCTCACCGCCAGCGATGTTCGCCTGCTGTCCAGGTTCCCCGCCGACCGGCTGAGTATCGCTGCGGTTTCGCAGACCCTCGCCCAGGCGCTGGAGCGCGACCTGGGGCGGCCAGTGCAGACGTTGCGCATGGCGCTCGAACCGCACGCGTTTATCGAGTCGCTGATGACCCGCGAACGGGCACGGCAGGTTTTGGCGCTGCCACAAACCAGCGGGCAAGTACTGGGCGCCGTGGGGCGGCTGGTAGAGAGCAAAAGCTTCGAGATGCTGATCGACGCATTCGCTCAGGGCACTGCGGCGCAGCCTGATGCACAGTTGGCAATCATCGGTGACGGCCCTCAGCGAGCGGCCCTGCAGTCACGAATCGACGCACTCGGCCTGCATGGCCGCGTCCATCTCTGTGGGCACCATGATGACTTGCAGCAACTTTACCGGGCGTTTGACTGGCTCATGGTGCCCTCGCGCGCCGAAGGCTTGGGGTTGGTCGTACAAGAAGCGGTAATGGCCGATGTGCCGGTGATCTGCAGCGACCTCCCGGTGTTCCGGGAGCAATTGGGGGACACCGGCTGCTACCTGCCGGTGGGTGATGTACAGGTCTGGGCCCAGGCGATCGAGCGCTGTGATGCCCGTAGCGCGGCGGCGCTGGCCGCCCGGCAGCGTCAGGCGCTGGCGCCGGAAGCGGCCTGGCAGGCTTTCAGCAGTGGCTCGGCCAGCCTGCTGCGCGGCTGAGGCTCAGCGCGCCAGCAGGGCCGCCTCGAAATCGGCGAGCGGGAAGCGGTCGCCAAGCTTCTCGCGTTCGATGTAACTCACCATGTGTTGCACATTGCGACGAACCATCCGGGCAGACAGTGGCGGGCGCAGGAAACGCATGTCTGCCACGTCGATCAGGCCCAGGCGCTGGTCGGGGGTGACCACCACATTGCCCAGATGCAGCGAGCGAAAGTACACACCGCTGCGGTGCAACTGGCGGATCAGGTCGATCAGGCGGGGCAGGTAGATGTCCCAGCTGAAGCCGTCGTCACGCGACATCTGCAGCAGCGTGCGCCCCGGCAGCGGGCGATACAGCACCGCCGTTCTGCCGGGCAGATCGAGCTTGTGCTGGCTGATGACCTCGAGCGTGGGGATGCCCAGTTGGGCAAGGCGCGTGGCGTTTTCAACAAAGCGCTGGGAATAGGGGCGCAGCAGCGCAGATGAAATCAGGCGCTTACGACGAAAAACCTTGAGGAAATTTCCATCTTCAAGGAGGTAGACTTTGGCGCCATGGCTGTCAGCCTCTAGAACCTGGGCGCCAAGTGTCAGCTGATCGAAGTCGACCTGGGTGAGCCGAGAGCATTGCATGAATTGAGCCTTGTCGTCTGGCGAGCAAAATGACCGGCAATAATGCCGAAAATAATGCTGTAGCACCATGATGGTGTCTTTGATTCACCGGGGGAGCTGATGTTGCATGAGAAAAACTGGGCGCGGGCCTGGTTGGGGTTCGGTCTGGTCTGGTTTGTAGCTGCGATCGCTCTGGCGCCCAGCAACAAGGTATATCAGCAGGGCCTGGTAGCGTTTCTGTGGTTGCCTACCTTGATACTGGCATGGCCCGCGCGCACGGTGCTGGTCGAAGCCTGGCGACGTCAGCCGGCGTTGTGGGGGGCGGTGCTGCTGCTGATTGTGTGGGGTGCCATCAGCCTGGTCTGGTCGGCCGCCGAGGAACCTGGCCGCGAAGCCAAGCGCTTGATTTACATCCTGGTGTTTCTGTTGGCGTTTCCCTTGGTGGCCCAGGGCGGGCCTGCACGCATTCGCCACTTGCTGCAAATCGGTAGCGGTTTGCTTGCCATTGCGGCGTTGATATCGATCGTCCAGTTCTATTTCGTGTTGGGCAATCCGCTGATCGGTAGGCTTGGGGGCATCGGCGAAATCTCCCACCCGATTCTTGGCGCCTACGTCATAGGTACGGCGGTCCTGCTGCTGCTCTATCAGTTGCCGCACCAGCGGGTTGTTCAGCTTGGCTGGTTGTTGGCACTGGCATGCCTGGGTGCATTCGTCATGCTCAGCCAGAGCCGCGGCGCGGTGCTGGCGTTGCTGTCCACCGTGGTACTTGCGCCGTTGTGGTTCCGCGACCGCCATAGCCGGCTGATCGCAGTTGCGGCCTTGATTGCCACTGGCGTGGCGTTTTATGTGGTGTATGACGTGATCACCGCGCGAGGCTCCTCGTTCCGCCCAGAGATTTTCCAGGCCGTGATTCAGATGATCGGCGAACATCCATGGACCGGGCTGGGCCTGGGTGCGTCCTACAAGGTGAGTGCGGTCGGTATGGAATTCGACCATACCCACAACATGTTCACCCACGTTGCGGTGGAGCTCGGGCTACCTGGCATGTTGCTGTGGATCGCGGTATGGCTGTTCACGCTGGCTGAAATCGTGCGCGCGCGCCACACATTGCTGGGCAAGATCCTGCTCGGGCTGTGGATTTTCTCCACCATGGCCATGCAGTTCGATGCCGCCAGCCTCACCGCAACACCGCGTGCCGAGTGGTTCGTGAGCTGGCTGATCGTCGGCCTGGCGATGTTGTTACCCTGGGGGAGTGCCGAAAATGACGCCTGTGGTAAAATTTCCGGTTCAACCTGAACAGCGAGCTCGATGATGGCCGAAACACCGCTACCGGCGGAGCACACCTCCAGCGTGAAGATCTACTTCCGGCTGCTGAGCTACGTGAAACCCTATGTCGGCATTTTTCTGCTGAGCATTATCGGTTTCGTGATCTTTGCCTCGACCCAGCCGATGCTGGCCGGGATCCTCAAGTATTTCGTCGATGGCCTCAGCAACCCCGAAGCGGTGCTGTTCCCCAACGTCCCCTACCTGCGCGACCTGCAGTTGCTGCAGGCCGTGCCGCTGCTGATCATCCTGATCGCCGCATGGCAGGGGCTCGGCTCTTTCCTTGGCAACTACTTCCTGGCCAAGGTCTCCCTTTCCCTGGTGCATGACCTGCGTGTCGAGTTGTTCAACAAGCTGCTGGTGTTGCCCAACCGCTATTTCGACAACCACAACTCCGGCCACCTGATTTCGCGCATCACCTTCAACGTGACCATGGTCACGGGGGCCGCCACCGATGCCATCAAGGTGGTGATCCGTGAAGGCCTGACGGTGGTGTTCCTGTTTGCCTACCTGCTGTGGATGAACTGGCACCTGACGCTGGTGATGGTTGCCATCCTGCCGGTCATCGCGGTGATGGTCAGCGTCGCCAGCAAGAAATTCCGCAAGCAGAGCAAGAAGATCCAGGTGGCCATGGGCGACGTCACGCATGTCGCGTCCGAAACCATCCAGGGTTATCGCGTGGTGCGCAGCTTCGGCGGCGAGGCTTACGAGCAGCAACGTTTTGGCCGTGCCAGCCAGAGCAACACCGACAAACAGCTGCGCATGACCAAAACCGGTGCACTGTATACGCCGATGCTGCAGCTGGTGATCTACAGCGCCATGGCTGCGTTGATGTTCCTGGTGCTGTTCCTGCGTGGCGACTCCACTGCCGGTGACCTGGTGGCCTACATCACTGCCGCAGGCCTGCTGCCCAAGCCGATCCGCCAGTTGTCGGAAGTCAGTTCGACCATCCAGAAAGGCCTGGCCGGCGCTGAAAGCATCTTCGAGCAGTTGGACGAGCAACCCGAAGTCGACAGCGGTACCGTCGAGAAGGACCGGGTGCAAGGGCGCCTTGAAGTGCGCAACTTGAGCTTTACCTACCCAGGTACCGATCGCGAAGTGCTGAGCGACATCAGCTTTACCGCCGAGCCTGGGCAGATGATTGCCCTGGTAGGGCGTTCCGGCAGCGGCAAGTCGACCCTGGCGGCGCTGATTCCACGCTTCTACCACCACGACCAGGGGCAGATCCTGCTCGATGGCGTCGAGATCGAAGACTACCGCCTGCGCAACCTGCGCCGTCACGTTTCGCAGGTTACCCAGCATGTCACCCTGTTCAACGACACGGTGGCCAACAACATCGCCTACGGCGACCTGGCCGGCGCACCGCGCGCGGACATCGAAGCCGCGGCGGCCGATGCCTACGCCAAGGAGTTCGTCGACCAGTTGCCCAAGGGCTTCGATACCGATGTGGGTGAAAACGGCGTACTGCTGTCTGGTGGCCAGCGCCAGCGCCTGGCAATTGCCCGGGCACTGTTGAAAAATGCCCCGTTGCTGATCCTCGACGAAGCGACATCGGCACTGGACACCGAGTCCGAGCGGCACATCCAGGCTGCGCTGGACCATGTCATGAAGGGCCGCACCACGCTGGTGATCGCCCACCGCCTGTCGACCATCGAGAAGGCCGACCAGATCCTGGTCATGGACCAGGGTCGCCTGGTCGAGCGCGGTACGCATGCCGAGCTGTTGGCAGCAAATGGCTATTATGCCCGCTTGCATGCCATGGGCCTGGAAGAGCCGGCAAAGGCCGATATCACCTGAGTCCTCCCTGAACGGGGCCGTATGGCCCCGATTGTCACCGGAATTTTCCAGGGCCCGAACTGGCCGTAAAGCCGTCGCCTGCCCTGTGCTAATATCCTGCCCCTGTTCATTATTTCCATATGGGTTGCCCATGAAGTTGTCCATGCCGCGTTTCGATCAAGCCCCGGTATTGGTGGTCGGCGATGTCATGCTGGACCGCTACTGGCATGGCGGTACTTCGCGTATTTCGCCAGAAGCGCCAGTGCCGGTGGTCAAGGTCGATCAGATCGAGGATCGCCCCGGCGGCGCGGCCAACGTTGCCTTGAACATTGCCGCCCTCGGCGCACCGGCAGCGCTGATCGGCGTGACCGGCCAGGATGAAGCCGCCGACAGCCTGGCCAACAGCCTGCAGGCTGCTGGCGTGCGTTCGGTGTTCCAGCGCATCGCGCACCAGCCGACCATCGTCAAGCTGCGGGTCATGAGCCGTCACCAGCAGTTGTTGCGCATAGATTTCGAAGAGCCGTTCGCCACCGACCCGTTGTCGTTGGGCGCTGAGGTCGAAAGCCTGCTCGAGGGCGTCAAGGTGCTGGTGCTGTCCGATTACGGCAAGGGCGCGCTGAAGAACCACCAGAGCCTGATCCAGGCCGCACGAGCCAAGGGCATCCCGGTGCTGGCCGACCCCAAGGGCAAGGATTTCTCCATTTACCGGGGTGCCAGCCTGATCACCCCGAACCTCAGCGAGTTCGAGACCATTGTCGGCCGTTGCACCGATGAGGCCGAGCTGGTCGCCAAGGGCCTGCAGCTGCTGCTGGACCTGGACCTGGGCGCGCTGCTGGTCACCCGTGGCGAGCATGGCATGACCCTGTTGCGCACCGGTCAGCCGGCGCTGCACCTGCCTGCGCGTGCCCGCGAAGTGTTCGATGTGACCGGTGCCGGCGATACCGTTATCTCCACGCTGGCGGCCGCCATCGCAGCGGGTGAAGACCTGCCCCACGCCGTTGCCTTGGCCAACCTGGCTGCAGGCATCGTGGTCGGCAAGCTGGGTACCGCGGCAATCAGCGCACCTGAGTTGCGCCGTGCGATCCAGCGTGAAGAGGGTTCGGAGCGTGGTGTGCTGGGCCTGGAGCAACTGCTGCTGGCCATCGACGATGCGCGCGCGCATAACGAGAAGATCGTCTTCACCAACGGGTGCTTCGACATCCTGCATGCCGGGCATGTGACTTACCTGGAGCAAGCACGGGCCCAGGGCGATCGGTTGATCGTCGCGGTCAACGATGACGCTTCGGTAAGCCGCCTGAAAGGCCCCGGTCGGCCGATCAACAGTGTCGACCGGCGCATGGCGGTACTGGCCGGCCTTGGCGCGGTGGACTGGGTGATCAGCTTCCCAGAAGGCACGCCGGAAAACCTGTTGAGCCAAGTGAAACCGGATGTACTGGTCAAAGGTGGTGACTATGGCATCGACCAGGTGGTCGGCGCCGACATCGTCAAAGCCTATGGCGGTACCGTGAAGGTGCTGGGGCTGGTCGAGAACAGCTCGACCACGGCGATTGTCGAGAAGATCCGCAAGAACTGATGGCGCTGGGGCCGCTTCGCGGCCCAATCGCCGGCAAGCCGGCTCCTACAGAGAAGCCGGTGCCCTTGGCCCGCGCTGTACATGGGGGGAGCCGGCAAGCCGGCTCCCGTAGAGAAGCCAGTGCCCTCGAGGCCAGCGCTGTACATGTGGGAGCCGGCTTGCCGGCGATGGGCTGCAAAGCAGCCCCCACTTCATTTATGCAGTGTGGTACGCGCCCGCTGCAGCAGCGCCCGCGCCTTGTCTCCAAAGCGCTGCAAATGTGAAACCTTGGCCGTTTTGCGCTCCACCAAACCCTGCTGCTTCACCCACTCTTTCCAACGTATCCGCTCATCCGTCACCACCCAGCCGTCCTGGCGCGCGAAGCTTTCGGCCAGGTACAACCCGCGGGTGCTCGCCGGTACCAGTTCGTCTTTCTTCAACGTATACAGCTCAGCCAGTGGCTTGCCGTCCTGCAAGGGCATCAAGTACAGGTCTGGCCGTTTACGGTTTAGCCGCGCCACCAACTGATCGCCCTCAAGGCGTTCATCCACATGGAACAGGCTCAGCTTCTTGGCCTCACGGGGCACCTGCAGGCGCATGTCGTAGATCAGTTGCAACGAGGCGGTGGGCAAATGCACATATGCCCGCGGCCGTTCCAGCAGCATCAGGTTGCCGCAATGCACCGGCCGTGCGGCGCCAGACTCTGGCGTCAGCACGAACGGCAGCGACTCACGGTAGTGCAGGGCAGCGTCATAGGGCGCCGGAAGCCAGGTTTCGTTGAAGCGCCCGCCCAGCCAGCCTTCCGGGGTTTCCAGCAGGCATTCTTCAGCCACTTCCTGAACGGCGGTGTGCAACGGCAGGTTCAACTCCTGGGCCGGGACATAACCTGAAATCAATTTCAGTACTACATCGCCGCGGTCCTGGCGCCGCTGGCGCACCAGCACCCAATAGTCACGGTGCTGCCAGTGCAAGGTCAGGCGCACCGAGACACCCAGGTTGGCCAGTTCGACCACGAAGCGCTGGTTGTCTGGCAACTGGATGGCGCGCCGCCGCTGCTGGGTCTGGGCAAAGTTCAGCGGCATGCCGATGCTCTGATAGACCAGGCCTTCCGGGGTGGCTTCGACATGCAGCGGCAGTGTCTTGAAGTTGCTCGGGTTCTTGCGGATCAGCGTACGCGGCACGAGGCTCCTCCTTGCGTCAGGGCTGTCTTCAGGCCCTAGGGTAGGGACAACTCAATGCTGGCCCAGGATACGGGCGACGGTGGCCACGTTGTGGGCCAGGTGCAGCGGATTGATAGTGCCGACGATAGCACTGCTGACGCCCGGGTGGGCAAACAGCAGTTCGAAGCTGGCCTGCACCGGATCGGTGCCGGGCGCCAGGCAGACATGCCCGCTGGCTAGAGCCTTCTTGACCAGAATGGCCTTGCCGTGTTCGGCAGCGTAGTCCAGCACCGGGCGTTCCGCCTGCTCGTTGAGGTTGTAGGTGACCATGGCGCAGTCGCCTTGCTCGAGGGCCTTCAGGCCACCGGCGACGGTCTTGCCCGAGAGGCCATAGCCGAGGATCTTGCCTTCCTGCTTCAGCGCTGCAAGGGTCTGGTAGACCTCCTGCTGCTCGAGAATCTCCAAGTCATTGCCATCGGAGTGCACCAGCACCAGCTCGATGCGGTCGGTCTCCAGGCGGCGCAGGCTGCGTTCGACCGAAAGGCGGGTGTGGGCGGCGCTGAAGTCGAAGCGCGACTGGCCGTCTTCGAACTCTTCACCGACCTTGCTGACGATCACCCACTCATCACGCTGGCCACGCAGCAACGGCCCCAAGCGCTCTTCGCTGCGGCCATAGGCCGGTGCGGTGTCTATCAGGTTGATGCCCAGCTGGCGCGCTTGTGCCAGCAGCATGCGTGCTTCGTCATCACCGGGGATGGTGAAACCGGTGGGGTATTTCACGCCCTGGTCGCGGCCTAGCTTGACCGTGCCCAGGCCCAGGGGCGACACCTTGAAACCGGTGCTGCCCAATGGGCGGTGGAAGTCGTGGAGGGTTGGCAGGGTCATGGCAGCAGTTGCTCCCAGGCTGGTACGCCGAGGGGCGGGCGCGGCAGCGCAGAGAGATCGGCCGGGGCGCCTGGGCGAACACCGTCGCGCTCGAGGCTGGCCAGCACGCGGTCACTGAAGTCTGGCGCCAAAGCCAGCTTCGTCGGCCACCCCACCAGCAGGCGCTGCTGATCGGCGAGGAAGGCGTTGTCCGGGCGCACCAAGCCAGATTGCGCCGGCTCTGCGCGGTCGACGCGCAGTGTGGCCCAGCGGACCAGGCTCTGGTCGATCCATGGCAACAAGTTGGCGATTTCCTTCTGCGCTGCAGCGATCTGCGCCGCAGGCTCGCGCGCTACTCCATCGGCTTCGGCAAGGTCGCCGCCGAGGTACCAGACCCATTGCCCATCGGCTGCTGGGTGGGTAGTCACGGTGACGCGCGGCTTGGGCCCACCACCCAGGCAGTGGGCATACAACGGCTTGAGGTTCGGGCCTTTGGCCATGACCATGTGCAGCGGCCGGGTTTGCATGGCTGGCTGGCTAAGGCCCAGCGCGTGCAGCAAACCTTCGGTGCCGGCTCCGGCACTGAGCACGATGCGCTGGGCACGGATTTCACGGTCGTCCACGCGCAGGCCGACCAGCTCATCACCTTCGCGCAAGGGTTCGATGTGCTCACCTGCCAGCAAGCTGTCGCCAGCCAGCTCGGCCAGGTTGGCCAACAGGCTGGGCACGTCGATGACCAGCTCCGCCAGGCGATACACCTTGCCCTTGAAGGCACGGTCCTGCAGCGCAGGTGGCAGCTGGTCGCCCTTCACCTGGTCGACCCGGCCACGCACGGCCTTGCTGGCGAAGAAGCTGGTGAGGTTGCCGGCCAGCGTGCCTGGGGACCACAGGTAGTGCGCGTCGGACAGCAGGCGCGTACGCCCGAGGTCCAGCTCGCCATTGCCGGCCAGGGCCTCGCGCCAGCGTCGCGGCATGTCGGCAATGGCTTCCGAGGCACCGGTCAAGGCACCATGCAGGGCGTATTTGGTACCGCCATGGATAATGCCCTGGGACTTGATGGTCTGCTCGCCGCCAAGGCTGGCGCGCTCCACCAGCACTGTCGAATAACCCAGGCGACGCAGGCGGGCATTCAGCCACAGGCCTGCGACCCCGGCGCCGACGATCAGCACGTCAGTGGAAATGGCGGTTGGCATGGCGGTACCTCGAAGACTGGGACAGCTGGCAAGTATACAGGCTCAGGCCAGGGTGGGCTTTGTGATCCTGGGGCCGCAAAGCGGCCCCAGGATCCATCTGGCAACATCAATGCCCGGCTGTCTTGGAGAACAGCTGAATCACCACCACCCCACCCACAATCATGGCCATGCCCAGCATCGCCGGCACATCCAGCTTCTGCCCATAGATCACCAGCGCCGCCACGCTGATCAGCACAATGCCCAGCCCCGACCAGATCGCGTAAGCAATGCCCACCGGAATGCTGCGCACCACAAGGGTCAGCATCCAGAAGGCGATCCCGTAACCGACCACCATCAACAGCAACGGCAGCGGCGTGCTCAGGCCCTTGACCGCTTTCATTGAAGCGGTGGCGATGACTTCGGCGCAGATCGCGATGGCGAGGTAGGTATAGGCATTCATGGCGATATTCTCCGGTTGCTGGTCGGCCATTCTAGACGCTGCCTGGATGGGGTAAAGTCATTACCTATCACCCCTGGAGATAGGTTGATGGCGGAACAGTGGAACCTTGAGCAACTGCGCCTCTTCGTGCGTGTGGTCGAGCTGCGTTCTTTTTCTGCCGTCGCCCGCGAGCAGCGCAAGGCACAGTCGGCAGTCAGCAATGCCATCGCCTTGCTTGAGGCGGACCTGGGCGTAACCCTGTTTGACCGCAGCAGCGGCCGTCAGCCGAAACTGACCGAAAACGGCACCGCACTGCTGGAGGATGCCCGCGAGCTGCTGCGCCAGTGTGAACGCCTGGACGGTCGCGCCCTGGCGCTGATGCGCGGGCAAGAAGCCTTGCTGCGGGTCGCCCAGGACGAGGCCATGCCTTATCAGCCGGTAATCGACAGCCTCGACGAACTGGCCAGCCGTTACCCCTTCCTTGAAGTGCAGCTGGCCAGTGCCGCCCAGGGTGATGTGGCGCGCAAGTTGGTGGAGCGTCGCGCCGACCTGGGTTTGTTCTTTCACCACGAAAGCATGCCGGCATCGCTGGAGCGGCGGACCCTGGGCAGCGTGGAAATGGTCACTGTGTGCGCCGTGGACCACCCGCTGGCGCGCGAAGGGCGGGTGACGCGCCAGCAGCTGGCACGTCATCGCCAACTACTCATTACCCCGCAGCAAAGCGGCTACCCGGGTGGCGAGGCGATCAGCCCGCAGGTATGGCGTGCCGACAGCTTCTACGCCATGGCTGAACTGTTGATGCGCGGCCTTGGCTGGGCCTGGCTGCCGCGCCACGTGGTGCAATACCCGACCTACCAGGCGCAGATGGTCGAGCTGGCCAGCGAATGGCGGCCACCGGCCTTGGTGGTCGAACTGGCCTGGCGTCGTGACGAGCCGCTGGGGCCGGCCGCGCAATGGCTGGCCGAGCGCTTTGCAGTACACCTGCGTGCTATCGGGTAAACTTCGCCGCCATGAACAGAACTCTCTATACCCTGCTGTTTCACCTGGGCCTGCCACTGGTTGCGTTGCGCCTGTACCTGCGGGCACGCAAAGCGCCGGCCTACGGCCAGCGTATCGGCGAGCGCTTCGCCCGCCACCTGCCAGCCATGCGCCAGGGCGGTATCTGGGTGCACGCGGTATCGGTGGGCGAAAGTATCGCCGCCGCTCCCATGGTGCGTGCGCTGCTCAAGGCCTACCCGGACCTGCCGATCACGCTCACCTGCATGACCCCGACCGGTTCAGAGCGCATTCGCGCCCTGTTCGCCGATGAACCGCGCATCCAGCATTGCTACCTGCCTTACGATCTACCGTGGGCGGCGGGGCGCTTCCTCGACCATGTGCGCCCGTGCCTGGGTGTCATCATGGAAACCGAGCTGTGGCCCAACCATATCCATCAGTGCGCCAAGCGGGGCATCCCTGTGGCGCTGGCCAATGCGCGGTTATCCGAGCGCTCGGCCCGTGGTTATGCGCGCTTCGCCAAGCTAACCCGACCCATGCTGGCCGAGATGAAACTGATTGCGGTACAGACCGAGACCGAGGCGCAGCGCTTCCGCGACCTGGGCGCACGGCCCGAGTGCGTGCAGGTGACCGGTTCGATCAAGTTCGACCTGAAAATTGACCCACAACTGCTGCCGCGTGCCAAGGCGCTGCGCGAGCAGTGGGGTGCAGGCCAGCGCCCGGTGTGGATTGCCGCCAGTACCCATGAAGGCGAGGATGCGTTGATCCTGCAGGCCCATCGGCAGTTGCTGCAGGTGCATGGCGATGCGCTTCTGATACTGGTGCCGCGCCACCCGGAAAGGTTCGATGCGGTGCACGCCTTGTGCAGCGAGCAGTTCGCCACGGTTCGTCGTTCAGCGGGTACGGCAGTGGGTGCCGAGACTCGCGTGTTGCTTGGCGACACCATGGGCGAGTTGCTGTTCCTCTATGCCTTGGCCGACATCGCCTTCGTCGGCGGCAGCCTGGTCGCTACGGGAGGGCACAACCCGCTGGAGCCGGCGGCGCTGGTATTGCCGGTGATCATGGGGCCGCATGTGTTCAACTTCCTCGAGATCAGCGCAATGTTGCGCGAGGCGGGGGCGTTGCAGCAGGTGGATGATGCTGAAGGTTTGGCCGAGGCGGTGCGCCGGCTGGTCGAGCTGCCTCAGGATGCACAGCGCATGGGCGAGGCGGGCAGGGCGGTGATGCAGGCCAATCAGGGCGCCTTGCAGCGGTTGCTGGATGGGCTTGGGCTGTTGATCCGCTGAGTCATGTGGAATTCGCTTCGCGGGTAACTGCCTCCCACCAGAGACCAAAGCCCGCGAGCGCGCCGCATACCCTGTGGGAGCGGCTTCAGCCGCGAAGCAGGCGCCGCGGTGGATGGCACCGGCTTCGCCGGTGTTCGCGGCTGAAGCCGCTCCTACAGGATCCCCGCCAAATCAGTGAGTCAGCGTTTCTTCCATGAGAGCGGGTTCACCCGCGAGTGGCGCGACACCTGTCTCAAGGCCTGCGTTCGAAGTTCTTCGCCGCAGCCGCAGCCAGGTCCGGCGGCAGGAAGTCCTTGTCCGGGTTGTAGTCCGGTTTCAGGTACCGCCTCAGGTCTACCAGGTCTTGCGGGCTCAAGGTGCCGGCAGCTTGCTTCAGGCTCAGGTTGTCGAGAATGTAGTCATAGCGGCTGTTGTTGTAGTCGCGCACCGAGGTGTACAGCTGGCGCTGCGCGTCGAGCACGTCGACGATGTTGCGGGTACCCACCTGGTAGCCGATTTCGGTGGCTTCCAGCGCGCTCTGGTTGGAAATGATCGACTGCTTGCGCGCCTGCACCTGTTCTACATCGGTGTTTACCGCGCGGTGCAGGTTGCGGGTGTTTTCCACTACCTGGCGGCGCAGGCTTTCGCGTTGCTGCTCGCTCTGGCTCAGGCGCTGGTAGGCCTCGCGCACCTGCGAGCTGGTCAGGCCGCCGCTGTAGATCGGGATGTTCAACTGCAGGCCGATGCTGGTCTGCTCCACGTCGCCGCTGTAGCGCACGCCCAGTTGCGAGGGGTTGGTGAAGCCAAGGTTGTCGTTGTCGCCTTTCTGGTACTTGGCCACCGCATCCAGGGTCGGGGCATGGCCGGCCTTGCGCTGGCGCAGGGTTTCTTCGGCGGCATTGACGGCGTAGTTGGTCGCCAGCAGGTTGAGGTTCTGGCGGCCGGCAGTCTCGACCCAGGCTTTGGCATCGTTTGGCGTGGGCACCTGAATCGGCAAGGTGTGGACCACGCCCTGGATCGACGAGTACTCCCGGTTGGTCAAGGTTACCAGGGCTTCGAAGGCGTCCTGTACCTGGCGCTCGGCGATGATCCGGTTGGCCCGGGCCGTGTCATAGCTGGCCTGGGACTGCAGCACGTCGGTCTTGTCGGACAGGCCCACGTCGAAGCGCTCGTTGGACTGGTCGAGCTGGCGCTTGAAGGCGGACTCTTCGGCCTTGGTCGCGGCCAGGTTGTCCTGGGCACGCAGCACGGCGAAGTAGTTTTGCGCGGTCTGCAGGATCAGGTTCTGCTCGGTGGCCGACAACTCCAGCGCCGCCTGCTCGTTGACCGCCTCGGCGGCCTGCAACTGGAACCAGCGGTCGGCACGGAACACCGGCTGCGCCAGGGTAGCACTCCAGGAATTGCCGCTGCGGTTGGAGGTGATCGAAGGTTCATCGAGCTTGGTGCGGGTGTTCAGCATCTCGGCACCCGCCGACAGGTTCGGCAACAGGCCGGCGCGGGCCTGGGGCACCACTTCGCGGCGCGCGCCATAATCGGCGCGGGCGGCGGCAAGATCGGCGTTGTTGTCGACCGCTTCCTGATAAACACTGACCAGGTCGGTCTTCACCGTTGTGGGCACATCCGCTGCCCAGACCACTCCGTTGGACGCACAAGACACGGCTATCGCCAGTGAGAGTTTGCGCAGCATAGAGGCAATCCTTGTACGAAATTGTAATTTCTGAACTGTTGAGTATCGAATGACGGGCCAGTGTAAGGCCCTGCGCAACTGGCAACAATCGCCGAATGCGCCTTTCATCATCGCTACGATTTACGCGCTTGGCTTTGCCGGCCACTCCAGTCTAGACTGCGCATGTTCTTGTCGGGGTGCCTTGAAGCAAAGGCTGAGATCGCAGAGGTGCGGATCCCGTTGAACCTGATCAGGTTAGCGCCTGCGTAGGGAACAAGATTGCTCGCCTTCCCGGGGAGCCTCTTGTGCCAGGTCCGGGAATGTCACAGCTGCGCGCAGCTCACGGCACCCCCATGTATCCGGCACTGCACACCCATCAAGGGGTGCGTCCGCGTCTTTCAGGTTCTCCCCGACATTCCACCGCTAGGAAGCTGTCTGGAGAGCCTGTGATGAGCAAACAAGAAAAAACGATCAACCTCAGCGAGTCGGCGCAAGTCGATCAGCAGTCCGTGCAACCGTTCCCGCGTTCGCGCAAGGTGTATGTCGAAGGCTCGCGGCCGGATATCCGCGTGCCGATGCGTGAAATCAGCCTGCACGATACCCCTACCGACTTCGGCGGCGAAACCAACGCCCCCGTGCTGGTCTATGACACTTCCGGCCCGTACACCGACCCCAACGTCATCATCGACGTGCGCAAGGGCCTGGCTGATGTGCGTTCGGCCTGGATCGACGCGCGCGGCGACACCGAGCGCCTGGGTGGCCTGAGCTCGAACTTCGGCCAGCAGCGCCTGAACGATGCGGAGCTGGCCAAGCTGCGCTTCAACCACGTGCGCAACCCGCGTCGTGCCAAGGCTGGCGCCAACGTCTCGCAGATGCACTACGCCCGCCAGGGCATCATCACCGCCGAGATGGAATACGTCGCCATCCGCGAAAACATGAAGCTGCAGGAGGCCCGTGCCGCTGGCCTGCTCAAGCAGCAGCACGCCGGCCACAGCTTCGGCGCCAACATCCCGAAAGAGATCACCGCCGAGTTCGTGCGCGAAGAAATCGCCCGCGGCCGCGCGATCATCCCGGCCAACATCAACCACACCGAACTTGAGCCGATGATCATCGGCCGCAACTTCCTGGTGAAGATCAACGGCAACATCGGCAACAGCGCCCTGGGCTCCTCGATCGAGGAAGAAGTGGCCAAGCTGACCTGGGGCATTCGCTGGGGCTCGGACACGGTCATGGACCTGTCCACCGGCAAGCACATCCACGAAACCCGCGAGTGGATCATCCGCAACTCGCCGGTGCCGATCGGTACCGTGCCGATCTACCAGGCCCTGGAGAAGGTCAACGGCGTGGCCGAGGACCTGACCTGGGAGCTGTTCCGCGACACCCTGATCGAGCAGGCCGAGCAGGGCGTGGACTACTTCACCATCCATGCCGGCGTGCTGCTGCGCTACGTGCCGCTGACCGCCAAGCGGGTCACCGGCATTGTCAGCCGTGGTGGTTCGATCATGGCCAAGTGGTGCCTGGCGCACCACCAGGAGAACTTCCTGTACACGCATTTCGACGAGATCTGCGAAATCATGAAGGCCTACGACGTGAGCTTCTCGCTGGGCGACGGGCTGCGCCCGGGCTCGATCGCAGACGCCAACGATGCGGCGCAATTCGGTGAGCTGGAAACCCTCGGCGAGCTGACCAAGATCGCCTGGAAGCACGACGTGCAGTGCATGATCGAAGGCCCGGGCCACGTGCCGATGCAACTGATCAAGGAGAACATGGACAAGCAGCTGGAATGCTGCGACGAAGCACCGTTCTACACCCTCGGCCCGCTGACCACCGACATCGCTCCCGGCTACGACCACATCACGTCGGGCATCGGCGCGGCGATGATCGGCTGGTTCGGCTGTGCCATGCTCTGCTACGTCACGCCCAAGGAACACCTGGGGTTGCCGAACAAGGATGACGTGAAGACCGGCATCATCACCTACAAGATTGCCGCGCACGCCGCCGACCTTGCCAAGGGCCACCCTGGTGCACAGATCCGTGACAACGCCTTGTCCAAGGCGCGCTTCGAGTTCCGCTGGGAAGACCAGTTCAACCTGGGCCTGGACCCAGACACCGCGCGCGCCTTCCATGACGAGACCCTGCCGAAGGAATCGGCCAAGGTCGCGCACTTCTGCTCGATGTGCGGGCCGAAGTTCTGCTCGATGAAAATCACCCAGGAGGTGCGTGAATACGCCGCCAACCTGCGGATCGACGCGGTGGATGTATCGGTCGAGGAGGGCATGCGCGAACAGGCCGAGCGGTTCCGCCAGGAAGGCAGCCAGCTGTATCACAAGGTGTAAGGCTTCAGGTGCAGCGGCGGTTGTCGCTGCTTGCTACATCGGGGCCGCTGTGCGGCCCATCGCCGGGGGGCCCGCGCCGCCCCGGGGTAGAGCAATGCCCGGGCGGCGGCGGGCCGGGGGGGGGGGGGGGGCGGCGCGGGGGGGG